>NZ_JAGHZN010000013.1:0-84624 GCF_017746735.1 Roseofilum sp. Guam
CGAGCTGGCTCTCCATCGTTTCACGATCGCCAAAAATCAGCCTTAAACCACCCTACCCGGTTTTGGCCAAGGTATTGCTGGGAGAAACCCGGCTTCTGGCTTCCACGGGAGAGGGACTTTTCACTCCCATCCCCTATGCCTCTCCTTTAGAATTAAAATATCATCGCTCAATGGGGTAAGGTGTTGTGGCTTCTGCGGAAATTGTGCAACAGGTGACTCGGCTGCGGGAACAGTTGCAAACGGCCAGTTATGCATATTATGTTCTCGATAATCCGATTATGGAGGATAGTGTTTATGACCGCCTCTATCGCCAACTCCAAGAGCTGGAAACCCAATATCCTGACCTGATTGTACCGGAGAGTCCCACCCAGCGTGTGGGAGATCGCCCCGCACAGCAGTTTACCTCTGTCGAGCATCATGTTCCCCTCTACAGTCTGGAAAATGCCTTTAACCTGGCCGAGTTTCGCCAATGGCAAGACCGATGGATGCGCCACGCGGGTTCTATTGCCTCCGAAACCCCGCCCGAATATATCTGCGAACTGAAAATTGATGGCTCTGCCTTAGCCCTAACCTACGAAAATGGGATACTCGTGCGTGGCGCAACCCGTGGCAATGGCACCATCGGAGAAGACATTACCCCCAATGTGAAAACTATTCGCTCCATTCCCCTGCGCTTAACCGGGGAAGCCATCCCGGAGCGCGTCGAAGTGCGGGGCGAAGCATTTCTGAGTCTAGAAGTGTTTGCCCGTCTCAATCAGGAACGCACGGAAGCGGGCGAACCCCCCTTCGCCAACCCCCGCAATGCCGCCGCCGGAACCCTGCGCCAACTCGACCCCCGAATTGTCGCCGCTCGCCACTTAGATTTCTTCGCCTACACCCTTCATTTGCCGGAAACCTCAAATTTGCCCCAAAGCCAGTGGGAAGCCCTAAAATGGCTCTCAGGTTGGGGATTTAAGGTCAATCCCAATCGCACCCTCTGCCCGTCTTTAGCCGAAGTGGAACAATATTATACGCGCTGGGAAACTGATCGCCACCAACTCCCCTATCTCACCGATGGCGTGGTGGTGAAACTCAACCCTCTAGCGTTGCAAACCCAACTCGGCTTTACGCACAAATTCCCCCGCTGGGCGATCGCCCTCAAATATCCCGCCGAAGAGTTGCCCACAGTCGTTAAATCCGTGACGGTGCAGGTAGGGAGAACAGGAGCGCTCACCCCCGTAGCCGAACTCGAACCCATCCAACTGGCGGGAACCACGGTCAAACGTGCTACGTTGCACAACCGAGATCGCATCGCTGAACTCGATCTCTGTATTGGCGATACGGCAATCGTCCGCAAAGCGGGGGAAATCATACCCGAAGTCGTGCGCGTTTTACCGGAATTGCGCCCCCCTGGAGCCACTCGCTACGAAATTCCCACCCTTTGCCCTGAGTGCAACTCACTGGTCGTGCGACTGGAGACCGAAGCTGTGCTACGGTGTATCAATCCTTCCTGTCCCGGCATTCTGCGCGGCGCTCTCATCCATGCCGTGCGTCGGGATGCCCTGGATATTGATGGCTTGGGGGAAAAACTAGCAGCGCAATTGGTCGAGCAACAGTTGGTGCGATCGCTCCCAGACTTGTACGAATTAACGATTGATGATTTAATGCAACTAGACCGTATGGCTCAGAGATCTGCCCAAAAGCTCGTCCAAGCGATCGCCGCTTCCAAAACGCGCCCTTGGCATTGTATCTTGTATGCGATCGGCATTCGCCATGTGGGAGCCACGAATGCCAAACTCTTATGTAACGCCTTTCCTTCCATCGAACAACTCGCCCAAGCTACAGAGAGCGACTTAGAGAGCGTATATGGAATTGGTTCAGAAATGAGCGCGGCGATCGCTGAATGGTTCCAACTTCCCGAAAATCAAACCCTCATCCAACGGTTGCAAGAACTCGGGTTATCCCTCTCTGCTGTAGGGGCAAAAGATTTTTCGCCCCTACCATCTCCTTCTCTCACCGGCAAAACCTTTGTGCTGACGGGGACACTGCCTACTTTAACGCGATCGCAAGCCAAAACCCGTATTGAAGCAGCAGGGGGGAAAGTCAGCAGTTCTGTCAGTGCCAAAACCCATTATGTGGTTGTTGGCGATAACCCTGGCTCCAAGTTAACCAAGGCACAAGGACTAAACATCACCCAACTAACAGAAGCACAGCTATTAGACTTGCTAGATGATCCCATTTCTATCTGAATATGCCCTTAGTAATTGGATCTAAGCCAATTATCTCCCAATGATCGATAAATAGCAGGCTTAAAGAGAAATCGCATCATAGCAGAGAGAGGGAGAGTTAGGACATTTTCTATTGCCTATTGCCTCAAACCATAACCTCACTGTCCTGATCAACTCTTTCACTGCTATAGAAGTTGAGTCTATCTCAAGGATGCAGATTTTAGGGTCACTATACCCTAGTCCCCTGCAATGAAGAGACAAGCAGCAAACTCTTTAGTTTTCTACCCATCAACTGAAGCGCACAAGGAACATCCTGGCAGAAAATCCACCAGTACGCTCAATCATAGAACCAATTATTTTCTTATCCTACTCTGGGAAGAACCTTCATGCCAGAAGACTTTGCCTTTTGAGGAACCGCACCCGTTAACGGGGGGTCTTCGGGCAGTTTATCCCGTTTCGCTAGATTGGCTAACTCTTGCAGTTGAGCGATCGCCTCTGCACCTTCGAGTTTCATCAGCTCTCGGTCATCGCGCATTTCTGTCCAGGTAATCCCATAATCAGAAACCAAAAACCGAATCAGATGGTTATCTCCTAAGCTCACCATAAAGGATGCGCTATTCATTTGATCTCCACAGGTATAGCACGAGGCTAAATACCCTTGGCGCTCCAGAACAACAGCCAACGCCTGAAGGCTCATGACCAGATCCTGGACAAATTGTCTATGTTGGTGTGCTAATCGGATAAACACCTTTATTTTCCTCCACTCACCACACTATTCTAGACGGTTTTATAATTTCTTAAGAATTTTCTCAGATTTCTTAGAATTGATCTAGGGATTAACCAACGTTCTCGCGAATGGACTCCGCTTAACCATAAGAGCATTTTCTTGGGTAAACCGTATTCTGAGATACACTTGGGTTTTCCCTCGAATGATTAGTTCACTTGCCACCAGCCAAAACCGGGGCCAATAAACCGAACTATCACCCATACTGCAATCATGACCCCAATGCCAATCCAAGCTCCAGTGCTTGTCCACTTGACAAACCGGTCGGCTTGTGGTTGGGTAATCGGTAACCAGGGTAAGATGGTCTTTTCCTGGCCATACTGTTCTCCTAGAGCAGCTTTACGGCGTTTCGCTTCACCCATAACTGATTCGCGCAATAACCAATTAACTAAACCTAGATCCTGATAATAGCCTGTCCTTAGAGATTCGTGCCACTGTGTTGACAAAACAATAAAAAACGATACGTTTTGCGATATTTCCCCACTTGATCGTCAAGATATGGCAGTGCCCAGGATATTACGACATTTTCTATCGCCTATTCCCTATTCCCTATTCCCTATTCCCTATTCCTCCCCTTAACCTCTGACGAATCCTCATTACCAGCGCCCAGCGCTATATAATCCGTTCAGATGCTACCCTGAGTTATTTTTTCTAGTTATGATAGCCCGTCATCTGAGTCTAACCCTACTGCTGAGTGTTTGGATTAGTGCGATCGCCATTCTCTCCGTCCAGAATGCCACCCCTGTATCCCTCAAATTCCTGCTTTTTGAGTCCGTACAGATCCCGGTAGGCATCCTCTTAGCCTTTAGTGCATCTCTTGGACTTCTTGCTGGTCTTCTCATTCTCCCTTGGGGGAGCAACAAGACCTCCCCCTTCTCTGAACCACAAGATCTAGACCCTTCCAGATGGGATTAATTCTGATCTAAAGAATACACCTGGCCATCAAACAACAACCGTGTAATCCCCTTCGCGTACAAATAGGGACGAGTCTTCGGTAACATGCGGCTATCGGGAACCTTAATCACCCTCTGACTACGGCGAGAAAATCGGCGCGCTACCCGATGATTATCAAACACTGGTAACGTCCGCTCACTCACCTCAGCAGAAGGAATTTGGCCCAACTGTGCAAATTCCTTCAACGGACGAGTAATCAACTCTGCTCCCCGATCAATTACCAAATAACAAATTCTGGGCAAAGCTGCTTCTGAGAGAGGCAGAACCTCCACTTTAGCCGGAATACCTCCAGGGATAGCTAACCGAGCGCTCTCATAATAATCATCATCCAGGTAATCTTCATCCTCATCCTCATCGAGATCTTCCTCATCTAAATCTTCTCCCAGCAACTCTCGTAAGGTACTCGCTTGGGCATAGTATTCCTGCTCATCTTCCTCACCATTCTCCGTATCCAGATCGGAGCTAACCAGATTCAAACCAGGTATGGAAGGGTGGATGACTTTCTCAGAGCTATCCGTTACTGCATTTAAACGCGATCGCACTTTTTTCGGTTTGCTCTCCAAAGATAAATCCTCTTGCTCATCCGCATCAACTTTTGCATCCGAAGCAGGAGTAGCCAAACGAAGATCGACCTGTTGCACTTCAGGTTGAGAAGCTTTAGGGGACTCCGGTTCACTCACATTTGAGACACTTGGCATTTTACCTTTACCCGCAGCAGCACGTTTTTGCTGCACCAAATTTTCATATTCGGCGGCTGGCAGACGGGCCTTAAGTAAGCGACTAATCGTAGAATTACTAACACTGTAGCGAGTTGCCAAAGTTGAAGTGGTCTCTACTGTCTCACGATAGGTTTTAATGATATCGACTTTTTCAGATTCTGTTAGTTTTCTTGGAGACATAAGACTACTTCACCGTAGACAAGACAGCAAGAGAACACCAAGTCGTTACTTGTAAAAATGATCTCTTTTCCACAATACCCAATCAATGGCTAGAAAGGAAACTAAATTTGTATAGAACTTGATTGAATTAATTCGAGCCTCGTCTGCGACTACGACGAGTTGAGCGAGTAGACAAGTCAAATTCTAGGGCTGCACCAATCCCAAATAGAATAGGGCTAAAGATCCAAAAAATTTCTAGGAGTCCACCACTTTCGTAGTCCGGTACGCGAGCGATCGCATATTTAAACCACATATCGGCAATATAGAGGGAAAAGGCAGCCGCAGCAATCATCCGCCAAGATTGAGAGGTTCTTCCCCCCCAGAAGGCCAGTAATACCGTACTGGCGGCAATTAAGAGCAGTACATCCAAAATCGTGTAAAGCAGAGTGACAACACTTTCTAGGGGTTGAAGGCTTTCTTCAAGTTTAAGCACTATTTCTGGGACATTCTGGTTTTCTGGCGTTTCTGCTGGCGCTGCTGCAACTTCTACTTGAGTTTGAGTTGCTCCCGATTCAGCCGATGTGGCCTCAGCATCTACGCCTGTAGGTAGGGATAGCCAAACTGCTAGTAATGTTGACGTGAGAAAAATTCCTGCCACAATCAGCCATTGCTTCGGTTCTAAATTAAGCCGTCTGGTAGTTACGGCTAAAAATAAGCCCACCGAGAGACAGATATAGGAAATGAGATAGAAGAGATCTCCAGGGGACACCGCAGGGTTTTGGTTAAAGACCAGTTCCCATATGCCAAACAAGATATCTCCCAGGAAGTAGAAGAACATTCCTAGTCCGATACCTAACCAAACACTCCGACCGCTAACAATTTGAGGACTTTTCCAGTTTCTAAAACACAGGAAAGCTGCTGCGAGGTTGCTAACGAATCCAAAAATGTAGGTTAAGGGAGAGTACCAGTTGGGCGGGTTAGCACTGAAGAGGAGGAAAAACAATAGGGACAGGATTCCCCAAGTGATTCCAGCTAAAACGATGGATTGGGTGGTAAAGATAGATTTTGATGATTTTTGGGCAGAACTACTCATAGAAATTCCCTGAACTCATGACAGGTGTTAGCCGCTGGAGATAAACCACAACGTTAGCAGGTTTAAGGTATTATTGACATCTTAGGGGAAATTGGGAAGATTATGGGCAGATAGCAGATGAAAGTCAATTACTCTTTCCAAAGTTTTGCTAATCCCGATTGTCTTAACCAGTCTACGAAAGATTGGCGATCGCTATCGGACAAATCGTCTAAGACTTCCATTGCACCTACAGCAAAACTGGTGTTGCCAAAGTAGTCTTTGCCTAAGCGATGCACTTCCCGCAAAAAATTACTCAGATCGACTTCTTTCCAAGCGTTAGTGGGGAACCCATCTTCTAGAGGGTCAACGCTGATCAGTTGTACAATGGTTTCCTCCGAGCCAGCATGGGGTAAATTCCATTGTTGAAAGACTTGAGTCAGACTTTTTTCAAATGCTTTGGCTTGTTTGGGCCCCAACAGGTCTTCAATATCGATCACCACCGCTTGAGCCATTAAAAAAACACCTTGAGTGAACAGGAACGGCAGAGCCTGATCGGAACTTGAGCCTTCTTCACCTTGATCGAGGCGAATTTTACCCCAAACGCTATGACGTTCTGGTTCTTGGAGCAATACAGAGACTTTCCCTTTATTGTCAATTAAATCTCGCCACAGGGCTTTGGCTTCTTCTGCTTGATGGGCTTCAAATACTTTGAGCAGGCGATAGGTTTGTCCCTGATAGGTAAGGATGGGGATGGGTTGTTCTGCGCTGGGGTGCTGAATTTTGGAAAGTTCAACATCCTGCCGTTTGAGAATAAACATGGGCGCTGCTAGTTGACTCCGATCAGAGGAAGAGGATGGGTAAAGGCCGTTGAGCGAGACGGTCTGAGAGAAATTCCCTCCTGGGGCAGATTTTTGCTAATTCCGGAGCTAGATCAAAGCCTTGACTACCGGTTTGAGCGATCGCACAGAGATTTAAGTACGAATTATAATCTGCATGGATAATTCGCTCTAATTCTAGAATACCGGCTTATTCTTCATTCGCACAAAATCAGGATAATAAAAGTATTTAAGGGAGGCCTCGCCAGGCAAATAGGGCCAACATCACCAGGGTGGGCAAAAGAATTAACGTTAGGGCGCTTATGGGGTTAGCTGCCAGGGGAAGCCAACTTCCACCATACTTAATGGCAAAAGAAATAAGGACAGAGGAGGATAGAACTTTGAGGAGCAGCCCCCAGGTTGCTTGTGGCATTCTTTTTATCCTGATTCTTGCTCAAGAGTTGGAGGGCAAAGGGCAATAGGCAATAAGAGGATAGGCAAATAGGGAAACCAGGAAGAAAGAAGAGAGTATCTCCTTCTTCCTGATCGAAGATTAGACTGGGTTTAACCGGTCATTGGCTCTAGAGTAGAGCTTTGGCCCGAGCGACCACATGATCAACAGTAAAGCCAAATTTTTCCATAGCTGTACCGCCAGGAGAGGACACTCCAAATCGGTCAATGCTGACCATATCGCTTTCTGAGGATAGATAGCGATGCCAACCAAAGCTCGTTCCCGCTTCAACAGCCAACCGTTTGGTCACGGCTTTCGGTAATACAGATTCGCGATAAGCTTCATCTTGCTCATCAAAGAGTTTCCAACACGGCAGAGAAACGACGCGCACTTTTTTACCTTCAGCGCTCAGTTGTTCAGCCGCTTTCACGCACAAAGATACTTCGCTCCCTGTACCAATGAGGATTAGATCGGGAGTCCCTTCACAGTCGGATAGTACATATCCACCCTTGCTCACTTGGTCAATGCCACTGCCCTGAAGATTAGGGACAGTTTGACGAGTGAGGGCTAACAAAGTCGGACGGTTACGGTTTTCAATGGCGACTTTGTAAGCTCCAGAGACTTCATTCCCGTCTGCTGGACGCATGACCAACAGGTTAGGAATCGCTCGTAGGGAGGAAATCGTTTCCACGGGTTGGTGGGTTGGACCATCTTCTCCTAGGGCAATCGAGTCGTGGGTCATCACCCAAATGACTCCGGCTTCTGAGAGGGCTGATAGGCGAATGGCTGCTCGCATATAGTCGGTGAAGACTAGGAAGGTTGCACCGTAGGATATTAAGCCTGTTTTGTGTAGAACAATCCCATTACAGATGGCTCCCATTCCATGTTCGCGTACTCCAAAGCGCAGGTTACGGTTCTCGTATTTGCCTTTTTGGAAGTCTCCAGAGACCTTCATGAGGGTTAAATTGGAAGGAGCCAAGTCCGCCGAACCCCCGATTAGTTCAGGGAGTACGGGAGCGAGGGCATTGAGAACGGTATAGCTGTGCTTACGAGTGGCCATTCCCCCATCATCTGGGGTATAACTCGGCAGTGCATCGGCCCAACCTTCGGGTAGAGTTCCGGAGGTGATGCGCTCGAATTCGGCTGCGTCTGCTGGATATTTTGTTTTGTAGGTGGCTAAGGTTTGGTTCCATTCGGCTTCAGCACTTGCCCCTTTGTCAATGGCTTGACGGAAGCGTTCGAGGGCTTCTGGGGGCAGTTCAAAGGGAGGATAAGTCCAACCTAAATGGTCGCGGGTTGCTTGGACTTCATCTCCTCCTAGAGCTGCTCCATGGACTCCGTGGGTATTGGCTTTGTTAGGAGAACCGTAACCAATGGTGGTGGTGACTTTAATCAGTGAGGGTTTATCGGTTACGTCTTTAGCGGCTTGGATAGCAGCGGCGATCGCATCTAGACCGGTATTTCCCTCGGGAACGTGCTGTACATGCCAACCATAGGCTTCAAATCGTTTGCCCACATCTTCGGTGAAGGAGATATTGGTATGACCATCAATGGAGATGTGGTTATCATCATAGAGAGCAATCAGTTTGCCCAGTCCTAAGTGTCCAGCCAGGGAACAGGCTTCACCTGACACCCCTTCCATGTTACAACCATCACCTAGAATTACATAAGTGTAATGGTCAATCAGTTTAGCGTCTGGCTTATTAAATTTAGCTCCTAAGTGAGCTTCAGCCATGGCCAAACCGACTCCATTGGCAATCCCTTGTCCTAGGGGGCCAGTAGTAACTTCTACGCCTTCGGTCTCAAAGTTTTCCGGATGTCCGGGAGTAATTGAACCCCATTGGCGGAATTGTTGTAAGCTTTCTAGGGTCACTTGATCGTAACCGGTCAAGTGCAATAGGGCATACTGAAGCATACACCCATGACCCGCCGATAGGACAAAGCGATCGCGGTTGACCCAATGAGGATTTTTAGGATTAAACCGCATAAATTGATCCCACAGCACAAACGCCATGGGAGCCGCTCCCATGGGTAAGCCAGGGTGACCAGATTTGGCTTTCTCAACGGCATCAATAGCTAGAAAGCGGATCGAGTTAATACAGAGTTGTTCAACGGATTGGGTTGCAACGGCCATAGTTCTTTGCTGGTTATACTGTTGTACAGAGGCTGGACAAATTAGACCTCTCCTAATCTCAAGATCTTAGGATTAGCCCATGCTCTACATCCATGTTCCCATTAGGGGGATCGATGGGCAATCAATTGAGGTTATGTGCAAGGTTTAGGAACGATATTTGCGGAAGACCAGGGTCACGTTATGACCTCCAAAGCCAAAGGAGTTAGATAGAGCCACCTCTACGGGCATTTTCCGAGATTCATTGGGGACATAGTCGAGGTCACATCCATGTTCTTCGTCTGGGTTATCTAAATTCAGAGTTGGCGGTACATGATCTTCGGCGATCGTTTTTACCGTAGCTACGGCTTCTATACCTCCTGAACCTCCCAATAAGTGTCCCGTCATGGATTTAGTCGAACTCATGGCGATTTCATAAGCCCTTTTGCCGAGTACCGTTTTTACCGCTTGAGTTTCTGTGGGATCGTTAGCGGAGGTACTCGTTCCATGGGCGTTAATATAACTGACTTGATCGGGTGTAATCCCAGCATCTTTTAAGGCTAAGGAAATTGCCCTAGCGGCTCCTTCCCCTCCAGGAACTGGTTTGGTCATATGGTAGGCATCACAGGTCATCCCATAACCGACCATTTCTGCATAAATTCTGGCTTTACGCTGGAGAGCATGTTCGAGTTCTTCGAGTAACAAAATCCCTGTCCCTTCTCCCAACACAAACCCGTCTCGGTCTCGATCAAAGGGACGAGAAGCTCGACTGGGGTCATCATTGCGAGTAGATAAAGCTTTGGCACTAGCAAATCCAGCGACTGACAAAGGCGTGACGGCTGCTTCTGCACCTCCACAAATCATGACCTTTGCATATCCTTGTTGGATCAGTCTAAAGGCATCTCCAATGGCATGGGAACCGGCAGCACAAGCGGTTACGGTACAAGAGTTCGGCCCCTTAGCCCCTGTTTTAATAGCTGTTAATCCGGCTGCCATATTGGCAATCATCATCGGAATCATGAAAGCACTACATTTCTTCGCGCCTTTTGTCAAGTAAGTTTCTTGTTGATCTTCCAAAACTTTGATTCCACCTACTCCTGTACCAATAATCACACCCACTTGATGAGCATTCAAATCGGTAATTTCAAACTGAGCGTCTTCAAGGGTTTGTTGACTTGCACAGACAGCAAATTGGGCAAAGCGATCCATCCGTTTCGCTTCTTTCTGCCCTAGATACTCATGGGGATCGAAGTTCTTCACCTCTCCCGCAATCTGACAAGCATGGTTAGACGAATCAAAATGGGTAATCGGCCCAATTCCACTTTTGCCCTGTAGTAGTGCGTCCCAATAGTCTTTTAGCGTATTGCCTATGGGGGTGATTGCTCCGAGTCCGGTCACAACTACCCGTTTTTGTTCCAAATGTGTCATGGGTTTTTCTTAAAACTTGCGTCATTCGTCATTTGCCATTCGTCGATTGCCATCTGGACAAAGGACAAAGGACGAAAGACAAAGTTAGCGATCAATAAAAGTCAGATTTAGGCAGGGGTTCCTTGCTTTTCGATATAGTCTACAGCGTTTTTGACGGTCTCAATTTTCTCGGCGGCATCATCGGGGATTTCAAGATTAAACTCTTCCTCTAGAGCCATAACTAGCTCTACGGTATCGAGAGAGTCAGCACCTAGATCTTCAGTAAAGCTGGCTTCTAGTTTGACTTTTTCCGCTTCTACTCCGAGCTGGTCGGCAACGATTTTTTGGACTCTGTCGAATGTTGTCTCTGACATGGCTTAATTTCTTCCTTAATAAATTGGCTTAACTGGTTTACTGTGCAACTTATCATTCTAAGCATTTTTTGATCTTATCGGAAAGGGTTACTTTGCAGGTAATTTTGCAGCGAGTTTTGAAGATGGGCCTCTAGGTTAGCTGGGGTAACCTTCTGAGATCTCGATTATGACGGCTCTTACCTTGAGGTTAGACCTTAACTTTAGATGAAGATTACCCTAGTCGGTTGCCAGAGCGATACAGTGTTAAAGGTCTTGTGTTGTGTGAATAGAGAACAGCCCATGGTTACATCATCCCTCTCCTCCTCCCTGAAATATGCTTATTTTCCTGGCTGTGTTGCCCAGGGAGCTTGTCGAGAGTTATACCAATCAACGGGAGAAGTTGCCAAAGCATTAGGCATTGATTTGTTGGAACTCAAAAAGGCTTCTTGTTGTGGTTCGGGCACGTTTAAGGAAGATTCGCAACTCTTAGAAGATACGGTAAATGCCCGGAATATTGCTTTGGCAGAAGAACTTAATTTACCTCTTCTGACCCATTGTAGCACTTGTCAGGGCGTGATTGGCCATGTGGATGAGCGATTAAAGCACTCTCAAGAGGAGAATCCAGATTACTTGGAACAGGTCAATGGGTTGCTCAAACAACAGGGATGTAGCCCATACCAAGGTTCAACTCAAGTGAAGCATTTACTCTGGGTACTGGTGGCTGATTATGGTTTAGAGGCGATTCAGAAGCGGGTGAGTCGTTCCCTAAAGGGCTTAAATTGTGCGGCGTTCTATGGCTGTTATCTGTTGCGCGGACAGGACACGACTTGGGAAAATCCCCACGATCCCCGGTCAATGGAAAACTTGTTTGAGGCTGTGGGGGCGAGTCCGGTTTATTATCGAGGCAGGACTCAATGCTGTGGTTGGCCGATTTCTAGCTATGCGACGACGGAGTCGTTTAAGATGGCAGGGGGGCATTTGCAAGAGGCGATCGCCGCTGGAGCCGATTGTTTAGTCACTCCCTGTCCCCTCTGTCACCTGAATCTGGATTCCCGGCAACCGGAAGTTGCGCGGGTGGTTGAGCAACCTTTGGGTTTACCCGTCCTCCATTTACCCCAGTTAGTGGGTTTGGCTCTGGGACTTTCTCCCCAAGACTTGGGGTTAGAGCGCCATGTGGTTTCGACAGAACCTGTCTTAGAGAAATTGGGCTTATTGTAGCTACAGTGTAATAATCCAGATTAGGCTTGATGACTCATCTGGATTATTCCTCTTTTGTCATTCTCCGTTTTTCTATATATTAATAACTTCCAGAATCAAGGTATACTCAATGATATACGAGGGGATCAATCGGGATTTATTAAAGTGGAAAACCACCTAAGTGCGCCGATAACCTTTACCTCTGATATCGGTACTGTAGAGCGCCGCGACAGAAATCAATGGGTGATTCGCAAGTGCAAACAAGAGTTTTCTGGAGTGATTGAACAACTACCAGAGGGAGTGAAGCTAGAGTTAGTCCAAATCCCTCCAGGAACCTTTACCATGGGTTCACCAGAGGATGAATTAGATCGCTACGATAATGAAGGGCCACAGCACAAAGTTTATCTCTCTGGTTTCTGGATGGGGCGCTATGCCATCACTCAAGCGCAGTGGAGGGCAATAGTCAACAACATCCCAACAATTGAACAAGAACTCAATCCTGACCCATCGTATTTCAAAGGAGACCATCGACCAGTAGAGAAAGTATCGTGGAAAGATGCGGTAGAGTTTTGTGCCCGCTTATCTCAATACACCAAGAAACGGTATGTCCTCCCCTCAGAAGCTCAATGGGAATATGCCTGTCGCGGTGGAGTGATAACCCCATTCCACTTTGGAGAAACCCTAACGACAGAGATTGCTAATTATGATGGTGACTACACTTATGGTGAAGGGCCAGAAGGAGAGTATCGAGAAGAAACAACTATTGTTGGTTATTTTAAGATGACCAATGAGTTTGGCCTATATGATATGCACGGCAATGTTGACGAATGGTGTGCAGATCCCTGCTATGAGAATTATGAAGGAGCGCCAGAAGACGGTTTAGTATGGGACAAAGAACAGAATGATAATTGCTATCATTTCTATAATGATTTTTTAGTCAATTTATTGGAGAGCGATCGCCAAAGAATTGTACGTGGTGGTTCTTGGGACATCGACCCTTGGGGTTGTCGCTCTGCTGTTCGGAGCAGCGACTATCCCGGCAATCAGGACTTCAGTATCGGGCTGCGTGTTGTCCATCTCCCCTCCCAAGACTAATTGCCCTCTGCTCTATTTACCCTTTTACCCTTGACCTTATTCTTGCCTGTGGCAAGTCGATTTTTTTGAGAAATTCACTTTATTCATTAGCCTCCAACGCTTTTTCCAGTGAGAACTTGGCTCTAGGGTACGGGTTTGTTGCTCCTGTTTTCGGCGCTGTTGAATCACTTCAGCCGTATCGGTTAAGGTAGGATCTCGATAGGGAATGGCGGCGCGAGTTTGCAGATGTTCCTCTTCTTGCTCGGATAAGGGCATCAGATCGTTAGAGCCAAATCGGGCTAAGGTTCCGGGTGATTTTCTGCCCACTGGGGAGGTCGTTCCGATCTGAAATCCGGCTAATTTCAGAGCAGCGCGAACCGAAGCTGCACAGGAGTAAGTCGCTAAGTAGCCATCGGGTTTGAGGACTTGGGCGACTAAGTTCAGAAAGTCTACTGTCCAGAGTTGGGGACAGGTGGGAGGAGAGAAAGGATCGAGAAAGATAGCATCCGCTTGGAAGCCTTGGGCAATGACAGAGGCTAGGGTTTGGCGAGCATCACCGATGTGGAGTGTGCCGGTAAATTGGGGCGTAGTAGCTTCTCCAGTGCTGGCCAGTTGGGGCAAAAGGGTGTTAATGGGATGGGGCCAGTTTGCGTGAAATTGATGGGCGATCGCCGTTTCTGCCACCCGTTTATCCAGTTCTAATCCCACCCAACTCACCTGACACTGGGGATTGACCGACCACAGAGTTTCGAGGGCGCTGGCGCTATTGTAGCCCAGTCCATAGCAGATATCGAGCAAACTGACCTCACCTTTGAGGGAGCGCTCCGCCAGTCGAGTCGGTTCCACAAACTTCTTTTTCGCTTCCTGCTTCGCTCCGTGGTGGGAATGAAACAGTTCCCCAAATTCCGGGGAAAAGAATGTCCACGATCCATCACCAGTGGGTTGAGGGGTAAAAGGCGTTATTTGATCCATCAGGGAATAGGCACGAATAGCAATAGGAAATAGGCTATCACCTCAACGGCCTGAGCCTCTTGCTGGAGAATCCGCGATCGCGGTAAATTGAACATTGCCCTCGTGACGAGTAAACTTACCCCAAACCCATTTTTAAGTTTTAATGTTTAATTGATATGACCTTTCCCTCCCTTCTCGTTACTCCACAATGGTTATCTGAACACCTAGAAGACCCTCAAATCATCATTATTGATTGCCGCTTCTCCCTTGCCAACCCGCAACAAGGGCAACAAGAATACGAAGCGGGGCATATTCCTGGAGCCTTTTATCTCCAGCTGAATGAAGACTTATCCAGTCCCGTACAAACCCATGGTGGTCGCCATCCGTTGCCCGATCCAGACGCATTGGCAGCCAAACTCTCTCAATTAGGGGTTAAATCCGAGGAGACGTTAGTTGTTGCCTATGATAACTCCCGTATGGCATTTTCCTCCCGCTGTTGGTGGCTACTGCGCTATCTAGGCCACGAACAAGTTGCAATTTTAGATGGGGGTTGGAGAGGCTGGCAAGAAGCCGGATATTTGACCAGTCGTGAACCCGGTGTAGCAAAACAGCCCGGAAAATTTATACCTCAGATTCAATCCAGTTGGGTTGTTGATTGTGAAGCGATTAAGCAATTAGGAGAACGATCGGATGTGACTCTGGTAGACTCCAGAGCCTATGACCGATACATCGGCAAAACTGAACCCATCGATCCGGTAGCCGGTCATATTCCTGGCGCAATGAATTACCCATGGCAAGAGATTACGACTGAATCAGGATGGACGCAATCCGTAGACTACCACAAAGCTCGATGGCAAGACTATCCTGTCGATTCAGAATTCTGGGTATATTGTGGTTCTGGAGTCACGGCTTGTGTTAACTTATTTTCCTTAGCTCTAGCTGGAAGACCCCAAGAAAAACTCTATGCTGGCAGTTGGAGTGATTGGTGTTCTTATCCCCAACACCCCATTGCCACAGAATTTCCTAACTCTTGAGCAAAAGCTAAGACTTTCTGTCATAATAGAAGCAGAATTTAGAGATCTAAATCGGATTAGAGACCCTTCTCTAATCGATTCTGTCTCGTTATTCTTGTATGATTTTTAGGCGACTTTATCGCTTTGTTTTTTCTATTAAAACCCTTACAACTCAATTTTTACCCTCAATTCTATTGACTCCATTTTCAGGTCTAAATTTCTCCTGAATTTTCTACTTTAGCGCTCAATAGTGCCCCCCCAAATAGGCCTAAACGGCCCAATTGGATGGGGTGGGTTTTTTGTTGGAACGGTTAGCGACTTTGCCGACCGTTAATGACCTCGTATGCACCTCAAATAGTCTAGGAAGAACATTTTATGGGATATAAAAATCGTGTATCGATCTTTGTTGATGGAAACAATATGTTCTATGCTCAACAAAAAAATGGCTGGTTTTTCGATCCAAAACGGGTTTTAGAATACTTTGCAGGCAAAGAAGAAATGGATCTCGCCAATGCCTTTTGGTATACAGGAATTAAAGACCCTCAAGATCAAAGAGGATTTCGAGATGCCTTAATTAGTTTAGGTTATACCGTACGGACAAAAATCCTTAAGGAATATTATGATGACCATTCAGGTCGGTATTCCCAAAAAGCAAATTTAGATATAGAAATTGTTATTGATATGTTTAATACGGTCGAGCAATATGACCGGGTAATTTTATTTAGTGGGGATGGGGACTTTGAGCGAGCAATTGAGTTACTGCGTTCCAAAAGTACCCATATTACAGTCGTATCGACGGAAGGCATGATTGCTAGGGAACTGCGTAATGCGACGGATCGCTATATTGACCTTAATGATATTCGACCGTTAATCGAGAAAACGGATTTATAGTACTGGTTACTGGATAAAGAAAACCCGATTTTATCCTTTGATTTCTGGGCAGATAATAGACAGATCGCTAGATTTTTGAGGAAATCTAGCCAACCTAAAGTTTATCGTTGTTTTAAGACCACCAACGTAATATCATCAAAGACCTTCTGTTCTCCAATGAACTCGCGCACATCCTCAATAATCCGATCGCGAATTTGAGAGGCTGAATGTTGACCGTGTTGTTGTGCCAATTGAGTTAACTGTTCTAGTCCGTACTGTTGGTTGTCTAGATTTTCTGCTTCCGTAATTCCATCCGTGTATAAGATTAGCACATCATCTCGATTTAAGACCAACTCCTGTTCATGGATAAAGTCACTGATGTGCCAATCTAAACCCATTGGAAACCCTAAATCTAGAGTATCAATTAACTCTAATTCTCCATTCGCTCGCACCACGATAATTTCTTCATGTTGTCCACTCAGTTTAATTAAACCCTTTTGATAATTGAGAATTGCCAAACTCATATTTTTATTCGAGTTCATGCGCTCTAAGTTTTGGCAGAGGGTTTGGTTAACAATTTCTAAAAAGTGGATGGCATTGCTTTCATGCATATTTTGTAGCGTTCTCACTACTGTTTGAGCCATAAGCATTAACACCCCACTTTCTAAACCATGACCGGTTACATCCCCAATACTAATTTTGATCCGATCCCCTTCATTTAAGATATCGTAATAATCGCCTCCTACTTCATCAGCCGGTTCCATATAGCCAGCGATTTCTAAATCTTCAATACCTTCTAATTCCGTAATTTTTGGCAATACCATCTGTTGAATCTTTTTCGCCACATCCAACTCGGAACTTAAGCGTCGGTTTTCCGAGGTTAATTGTTCATTTAAGGTTTTAATCTCCGCATTAGCTAAAGCCAGCTCTGCTGTTCTTTCTGCAACTTTCTGCTCTAGATTTCGGTATAAATATGCATTTTCTAGGGCGATCGCCGCCTGTCCGGAAATCACCTGTACTATATTAACTCGTTCATCTGTGAAAGCCCCAATTGTTAAGTTGTTTTCTAGATAAACAATACTGATTAAGTTACCTTGATTAACCAGAGGCACACAGAGAATTGATTGAGGCTGATGGGTTTGAATGTAACTATCCTGAGTGAACGCTCCAGAATGTGACGCATCATTCAATACCACACTTTCCTGGGTTCTTGCCACATAGTTGACAATAGCATGGCAAACTAAAGTCGATTCTTCTACAGGCAATTCTTGAAGCACCCTAATCTCTTCAGAGTTAATATTTCCCCAGGCTTGAATCACTAAACTTCCTCGATCGACCATCATCAAACAGCCCGTTTGTGCCCCAGCATTTTGGAGGATAATTTTCATCAAATCGACGAGCAATTTATCTAAGACAATCTCTCCCGAAATTATCCTATTCGCCTTAAATACGGTTTCTATATCTAAGGTTTTATGCAGATTTTTTTCACTAGATGTTTGGGTTTGGATCTCAGAAAAACCGGAATCCTGTTTGGGTAAAGCAGTGAATAAAGTTGAATACTGGTAGTTTAAGCGGTTAACTTTAGTCGAAGCGCCCCAAAGCGTATCAGCATAGCTTACTTCCATCTGTTCCAGGTGCTTTACCTTCGCTGTTGCTCCCCAATGAGAGTAGCAGTAATGAGCCTCCATTATGTGAGCGCGAGCAGCGATTGCCTGACCCCAATCTAGATAAAATTTGGCAGCCAGTTCGTTGGCTAAAGCTTCTTCTTGGATGTATTCGTTTTCTTTGGCTCCAGAGATCGCCTTGTTGTATAGCTCGATCGCCTCTGCTTTTTTCCCTAATATTCGGCATTTTTCCGCTTCTACTAAATCCACCTTATGTTGGTAGTTCATGGGAGCATAATGTGCCCATTGCTGTTGCAGTTCTGTTTGGTTTTGTTCAACTTGTTGGAGTCCTTCTGATATTTCCTCCTCGAATTCCGAATTCAAAGCAGCGATCGCGGTTAAAGAAGCATAGAATAGAAAAGCAGGTTCGCCAACGGTTCCAGAGCTAGCCATTAAATAGCACTTTACTTCCTGAACAGCACTTTGAGCTAATTCTATTTCCTCAAATAAGTAGCAAAGCATTAGCTTGTATAAATAGAGCATAAACAAGCCAAGCAAGTCCTGGGTAGCGATGAGTCTAGGCACAAATTCTGCTTCTTGAAAAGCCTCTCCAGACAAACTAGTTGGATCATCTGCAAACCCCAGCAAATTCAAAAGGGTTTGCCAATGGATTCGACAGTAATTCGCGGTTATTGATTGATTCAGTTGCACCAAAGTCAGACAGTAGGCACTCGCTTCATGATTCAATGTATTAAGGGACTGACCGCACCAGAAAGCATTGAGACAAAAATTGTGAGCCGCATATCCGATATCTTCTAATTGGCCAAATTCGCTAGCTGATGTATAAGCCTCCTGCATTAGGGATAGGGTTTGTTTAGTATGAAATTTGCGGTGTAGTACAGAAAAAACGATTATGCATAAGACTTTAGCCGTTATGACCTTTTCATCCAGTTTTGATACGATCTGTAGTGCCAACTGACCCAACTTTACCCCTGTATCGACATCTTGGAGGCGAATACAAGATAGCGCACCATAGTAGGCATAAGCATAAGCTGAGGTCGATGTATTGCCATATTGAATCGATAGCTTGACTGATAAGGAAATCAGTAATGGCAATAAGAGAGGAGAAGAAATATGAGCCGCTGATATAATACTATTAATCACCTCCATAATGGCGATCTTTTCCCGATCGGTCATAATTGGCAGGTTAACTAAGTCTTCAGTTTTTCTTGCCCCAATTATTTCTCCAATTTCTGCAAGTGCCTTTTGAATATCATTCTCGGTCGGAGTTTCAGGGAAAGTAACCCCTAACTGTTGCAGTAATTGTCGGGCTATGGCAATAGCTTCTTTAAGTTTATTTTGAGAGACTTTTGAGACGATCGCGATCCGATAAACCTTAACCTTTTCTAGGATTTGTTTTGCCCGGGCAATCACGAGTTCAATAAACGTTTCCATCGCCTCAAGATCGCCGCATAGCGAAGCCAATTGAGCCGCGAGTTCGTGGAATGCTAGAGTTATTTCATATTGCCGCTGCCAACCGGTTTCACCTAGCAACAATAATCCGGTGTTGGCATACTCGCTAGCCGCTTGATAGGCGTTAGCATCCTTGGCTTTGCGACAGGCCACGAGATTCAGTTCGGCAAGTTCGTCCCGTTCTTTTTGCTTGGTGATTAAAGCCGTTGCATCATTTAATTGGCCGACTAGCTCAAAAATGTTCTCTTCTCTGTCTTCTGAAGGTATGTTTTGGAGCAGAGTTCGTCCGATCTGGTAATGAAGTGATTCTTTTCTAGCGTCTGGAATCAGAGCATAAGCGGCCTGTTGGATGCGATCGTGACCGAACTTATAGGACTTAATCAACAGGTTTTCATCCAGTTCTGACAGAGGCAAGATGAAGCCGCGATCGAGTGCTATTTTTAGCAGATCGAAGGTTTCTTGAGGCGATCGCTCGCAGACCCAGGTCAAAAGCTCTAAGTCAAATTCTGCACCGCAACAAGCAGCTAGGGATAAAATGTCTTGACTCGATGGAGGTAATTTTTGCAGTTTCTCTACCATCAATTCTACGATATTATCGGTGAAGCCCCTCGCCGCGATCGCGGCCAGATCCCATTGCCAATATCTCCCTTGTCGATCGAATTGGAACAAGTCTTCGTCATACAATGCTTGTAAAAACTCATTGATGAAGAAAGGATTTCCCCCAGTTTTTTCTAGCGTTAACTGAGCCAAGTCGCTAACAGCTTGAGACGTTTGCTGGAGAGTATCGCCGATTAAAGCAGCAATTTGGTCGAGGGGCAAAGGGTTTAAAGTAACCTGTGCGATCTCCTCGCTCTTGTTTTGCTGGAGTTTGGCCAGGGATATTGTCAAAGGATGACCGGCAGAAACTTCATTATCCCGATAAGCACCTAACAGCAAGAGATATTCGGTTTGCGCTTCAAGTAACATCCGCTCCATCAGTTGCAAGGTTGCCAAATCCGCCCATTGCAAGTCGTCGAGGAAGAGAGTCAAAGGATGCTCTTTATCGCAGAAAACGTGGATAAAGTTTCCAAAAACCAGATTAAAGCGATTTTGGGCTTCATTGGCCCCTAGGGTGGGCACACTTGGTTGCTTGCCAACAATTAGTTCCACTTCAGGAATCACATCAATAATAACTTGTCCGTTATTTCCCAGCGCCTTCAAGATTTTTTCTTGCCAGACTTGCAACCGAGCCTCAGTTTCTCCCAATAATTGCTCCACCAGGGAGCCAAAAGCAGCAACCAGGGCTGAATAGGGAATATTGCGTTGAAATTGATCGAATTTCCCGGCAATAAAATAGCCCCGATGTGCAGTGATGGGCTTGTAGAGTTCCTGTACTAGAGAGGATTTGCCAATACCGGAGTAACCCGCGACCAACATCAGTTCGACTGTTCCTGTCTCAGCTACTCGCTCGAACGCTTTGAGCAAAGTCGTGGTTTCTGCTTCACGTCCGTAGATCTTTTGAGGAATCTGAAAGCGAGCAGCAATATCTTTTTGAGCTAGGGGGAAGGGGAAAATATTTCCTGTCTCTTTTAATTGTCGGCGGCATTCTTCTAAATCAGCTTGCAATCCCTCGGCACTCTGATAGCGTTCTTCGGCATTCTTCGCCATCAATTTTAAAACGATATCTGCCAGAATTGGCGGAATTTCTTCCCCGTTCTCTGTTACCCGTTGCCCATTCCCTAATACCTCGGGCATTTTAGCAATATGACAATGAACTAATTCCAAGGCATCTTCAACGATAAAGGGTAATTTCCCGGTTAACAGTTCATAAAAAGTGACTCCCAAGGAATAAAAATCCGTATGATAGTCTAAACTGCGATTCATTCGACCGGTCTGTTCCGGGGAAATATAAGCCAAGGTTCCCTCTAAAACGTTGGGATTTTTTAGGGTTGGATTTTCTCGACTCAGTTGGGTAGATATACCAAAATCAATGATTTTCACTTCTTTGGTCTCGGTATTTAGCACAATATTGGCTGGATTAATATCTTTGTGAATAATATGTTTTGAGTGAATTTCTCCCAAGCTCTCGGTAATGGCGATCGCCAGCCATAAAAATTCCTCCAGAGAAACTAGCTTACGCTCTTGCAGCCATTGTTTCAGGGAAATTGCTCCAAAATCTTCCAGAACCATCGCCACGCTTCTTTGCCATTTTTCAAGGCTATAAGCTTTGACAATCTTGGGAGAGGCTAACTGGTTAATAAGCTGATATTCTTGTTTGTAGCGTCGAATCTGCTCTGAGGTGGGATAGTCTCGGTTGAGAACTTTGATGATGACCGGTTGGCGATCGCTGATTCTTCGAGCGCGATACACTTGCGAGTTATCACTATTGTGAATGAGAATTAAGTTCTCGTATCCAGTAAGAGTGACCATAATAACTAAAGACAGATATATGTTTTATTTTAAAATCAATATCTGTAGGGGCGAACGGCCGTTCGCCCCTACAATAGACCAATCATGATTGTATCAATCTTGTTGAATTGAATCGACTAGACTGTGGCTTTAGACTATCCCGTAGATCCAATACCCCAATCTAAGCAATAGAATAGCCCCCAAAATCCACGCAAGCCTTTTCCAGAGTTTGCCGGAATCTTGAGGCGGAGTTGTCTCTACCTGAAAATCATCGGTTTTGAGATGTGATCGAAGATTTTCTGGTGTGGCCGTACCGTTGAAAATCTTGTCAACACCAGGCCAAATATATTGACAGTTATAGGCATTCGCTCCTTTTTTGACACCACCGAAGTTTTTGAACAGAGCATCACCATAGTATTCCGTACAGGTAACCGCTTGGTTGTGGAATGCCTTCAGTGGAGGTTGCTTATCAGGGTTGGAATAGGAGAAGTAAATGGCCTTTTCCTTACTGGCGATCGCATCATAATTAGAACCCTTATCCCCGGAAGCCGCAACCCATTGGCTAGGCGGAACCAACTTATCGGCTCCGCCATGCAAAATTGCTACAGGTTCTGTCAGACTTTCGCCGGTATTCTTAATCAGAATAGGTTCCTCTGTGAAGGGAGAGCCAAATAACTTCAAGATCCAAATAGCACATTTTGGAATCCCCATCTCCGTATTTGCCGCCGGATCTGCCGTTACGATTTTTTGGGGAAAAAATGGATGGTTGGGCTTGTCCTTAAGATGCCAGGGCAGGCTCAGGGCAAGTAGCCCTCCCAAGGAATGACCAAAGGCAAAGGCATCCAGCTTTTCCTCTTGCCAATGGGAATAGCGCTCCTGCTGGCGCAGATCGTTCCACGCATCTTCCGTGAGGGAGATCGCTTCATCCAGCCATTCTGTCGGTTTATAGGCTAAACTTAACGCCACCGTAGATAAAAGATGGATTAAGTTCTTCCCATACTCCCGCTGAAACCAACTGAGAACGCTCAAGATTGTCAGGATAATTAAGATCGGTAGAACCACCAACTTTAATTTGGCAGCGCTCACGCTGAATTCAGACATTCCAGATTCTAAATCCGCATCGCTCCCTTCGTCTCTAAACAAAGAGTTAATCTTATGGGTTGGTAAAGAGTCCTCCTCCGATATAGCTGACAACTCTTTGCCAAGAGACCGCCAAATTTGCAAATGCTTGAGGGTCGGTCGAGTTGGGGTAGGGGCTTGCGGTGGGGTATTGGGATAAAAACTGCGTTGAAAATCCGGGAAAAAGACAATATATCCCTTCTTCACTAACTGAACGAGGTGTTCTTCATAAAAGGAGGGCATACAGAGGGCAAATCCATGTAAATAGAGGATGACCTTCAGCTTGGTCTCGGAATTTTCAGCAGCTTCCGGGACATACACTCGGATAAAAGTGCCATCGGCATGGCTACCGTGTTGATATACATAATAGCCATCCTCTGGCGGTACGTTCGGGCAGCTCGAATCTTGAGATGAAGATATCGACATTATTATCACCTACTTACTTAGTTTTATAGGGTCGGCTTATGCAGGCTTATTCCGGTCTTCACCCGATAAGGCCGCACGTCCTTTGAGATAAACCAGCCCGGTAAAGATTGCAACCCCCGTCTCCGTTCCCGCCAAGTCATGCAAAATATGAAATAGGGCGTTGGCGGTGACGTGAGGGTCGTGATAGGGGTCACCACCATATTTTTGCAGTAAAAACACGAAAAACAAATTGACTCCTACTGAGAAAATGGGGAAGAAAATAATCCGCCAATCTTCAAGGAGTTTGTAGCCACGATAGGTTAGCACGCTAAAAATCAAGGTCAGAGCAATGTAGATGGGAATTTTGTAGAGAGTAGCGTTAGGGTCATGGTGAGCTTCGGCTATACTACCTAGGGGATACAGAATTGAAACGATTAATAAACTCACTGCGAAGACAATATTGAGCAGTTGAGTGACCCAAGTATTGCTAATAGCTAGTCCGTCGCTCCATAGGGCAAAGGCTGAAAGCAGGAAGAAATAAAACATGAAATTCAGCATTGTGAATTGATCTTGGTAGTACCAACACTGAGTCACATGCCAACCAATTTCTGAGGCGATTGAGACCATGATGAATGATAAGCCCAGTTGGGAGGCAAAAATTGCACTTTTGGACTGTTGCAAGGCCGTTAATGCCTGGTAGAAGATTTTCATAGCCAGAGGGATAAGGACAAAGGCCAAGACATGGGTCAAGATCAAGGCAAGTTTCCAAGGCCCCGTAATACAGGTACGGTCATCTAAAGGACTCGCTATCTCAGCAAGTGTACTTAAAATATAGCCGAATCCAATAAAGGAGATCGCGAAAAACACGGCGATGCGTTGGAACTGGGAGTTCAACAGCTTATCGTCCGATTCCTGTACCGGCAAGTCGGTTTCTTTTGTCATGGGAGGTTTTGTATAGCGCTGCGCGCTAGGGAATGGGGAATAGGTTATGGTAGCTAGGTTTCAGTATTGAACGGGAGTCCTAACCGACTCTTTCTCTGCGATAGCAATGATTCTGTTGCTACTAATATAGCAAGCCTCATATTAACTCTGCGATCGCCCTAAGTTTCCCGTAGAGGGTTTAGCTGGAGCTGTCTGGGTAAAGCTGCTTGGCCACATGAAACCCGACCAAATAAGCGGTCATCTGAGGGCTAATGCGAGGCAGGGGCACGGCAGATAGATCCGCTACATGCAGGTTGCTGGAGCCTTTAACTTTGCCGGTTTGGGTGCGATCGCTTTCTCCCAAGTCCAGAGCGCTACCGAACAAACAGCCTCCCGCCATATGCTGCTCGGAGAGCAAGAACCGCTTGCTGTAGGCTTCCACATAGCGATCGACCTGTTCTTGAGTAAAAGGAATTTTGGTAAGGCAGCGGAATATAAACTGCACAATGCCCGGTGGCTTCCTGCCCAATTGCTCCATCAAGGGCAACTGCTGGGCAATGACTGTTTTAGCTACGGTTTTGTCCTGGTTGAAGCGTTTCTGGGTTTTCTGGACTTCTTCTTCTGCAAAGAAGTCCAGGGTAATGCGAGAATCCTTATCCTCGTATTCTCCGGTGCAAGCTGGGTTGTATTTGACGATCGCCGTAATTAGCTCGATTTTCTCGGCAGCCCAAGGTCTGCCATTGAGCAGGTCTATAATCCCCGCCCCCAGATTGATGAAAAAGTTGAGGATAGAAATCAAAATCCGCACGGTATTTTTAACGACTGCAAACAGCCAGGGGGTACGCAGCACGACGTGCTTGAGGCAATTGGGCAGCAAAAATGCCAGATAAAGGTGAGAGACAATGTACCAGAGCTTCTCAAAATTCCCCGTAAAAAAGTCAAAGCAACAGACTGTCGCGGTTCCCGGCTCGCTCTCCTCGGGCTGCCCAACTGTGGTAGCAAAGACTGGCCCATAGACATCCTTGGGGGAGACTTTCCGGTCTTTGTCGAGCAGATAAATTCCCAGGGGCAGGACGATATGGTCGCTGGCCTGCTGGCCTGCTGGCCGATCGCCTCATTCTGCAACGTTTGGCGATAGGGCATTAAGAGGCGGGGACTGGCTGCACCGGCACAGAGGATGACTTTACCCCCGGTGGTCAGGGGAATGCGAATGAGATCGGTCTGGTCGCGATCAAGAAATCTCGCCTGCACAGCCACGCATTGGGCTAATGAGCCGTCAGCTTCGGGAGAGTCAATCGGGGCAAAT
Organism: Roseofilum sp. Guam; assembly: GCF_017746735.1. Classification (NCBI taxonomy): domain Bacteria; kingdom Bacillati; phylum Cyanobacteriota; class Cyanophyceae; order Desertifilales; family Desertifilaceae; genus Roseofilum; species Roseofilum sp. Guam. The sequence goes on from NZ_JAGHZN010000013.1 coordinate 25,353, forward strand.
TCCAGAGATTCCATCTGGCAACGGGTCTTAAGTTCCAGGCGAGGGTCGTCCCAATCGACAATTGAGACACCGCTATGGGTACGTTGACCAAAGGGGTTGAACTGGGTGGGAAACTGGTAGAGCTGCTTGGCTTGGCGATCGGAGTAGCTTTGGTAATCCTGATAGCTGGGAATATTCTCAATGCGGTGACCAGGGTTGGGGGCTTGAAAGCCAGCAACTTCACCAGCATCAAGAATATGCTGAGTGACCGGGGTTTCGTTAATAGAGGGGTCGGGGCGCTCAAACTTGGCGTTTAGCTCGGCCTTGAGTTCGTCCCAGTAGGATTCGTTATGGCCGAGATGCTCCGCCAGCCACCTCGACGACTCGTGAATCATGGTGTAATTAATGGAGCCGCCCCCACCCATAGTGCAAGCCCAGCCAGAAATGATCGGTTTCCCGTCGGGAGTTAGGGCATTATGCAATTTAAAAATATTGCCCTCAGCGTAGGATTTAGTCCAGTTAATTTGGTGGGTGATGTCGCTGGTGTTAAAGAAGCTATCCCCCCGTTCCAGAACTAGCACCTGGGAATTGTTGTTCTTTGATTGAGCCAGATAATGGCTCAAGAAAGCGCAGGCACCGTTGCCAGAACCGATAATAATCAGGTCGTAGAGTTTCAGGTCGGATTCTTCTGAAGTCATGGCGTTCTCTGCTTAGGGTTTGTTGGGCGACAATCTAGGGCCAAATTTTTCCGGGTGGCCCCGATCGCGCCTAGTCCTCTGCTCAAAAAAATTTTACCGAATACATTGGAGGCGCGATCGTTCTGACGGATTTATCTTTCCGGATTTTCAAGAACTGAAATTCTCCAATATCTAAAGTTTCAGGCGATCGCTTCAATATACTCAGAACTAGAATTTGGGCTAGAATAATATGAATCTGTTTTTGTCGAATAGCTTGTATGAATATGCAACCTCAACACGACCGTATCATAATCTTTGATACCACTCTCCGCGACGGCGAACAATGTCCAGGGGCAACCCTGAATGGCGATGAAAAACTGGCGATCGCGAAACAACTGGCCCGTCTCGGAGTAGATGTGATTGAGGCTGGTTTTCCGTTTGCAAGTCCAGGAGATTTTGATGCGGTGCAGAAGATTGCCGCTACGGTGGGAACCGAAACCGGGCCAACCATTTGCGGGTTAGCCAGAGCGACTCGCGAGGATATCAAGGCCGCAGGGGAGGCAGTGAAACCAGCAGCTAAACCTCGCATTCATACGTTTATTGCCACTTCGGATATCCATCTGCAATATAAGTTGAAGAAGAGCCGGGAAGAGGTGCTAAAAATTGCACCGGAAATGGTGGCTTATGCAAAGTCGTTTGTGGATGATGTGGAGTTTTCGCCAGAGGATGCGGGACGTTCCGATCCGGAGTTCTTGTATCAGATTTTGGAGGCGGCGATCGCTGCTGGGGCAACCACAGTTAACATCCCGGATACCGTTGGCTATACGACTCCAGCCGAGTTTGGAGCCTTAATTCGCGGTATTAAGGAGAATGTACCCAATATTGACCAGGCGATTATTTCGGTTCACGGTCATAATGATTTAGGTTTGGCAGTGGCAAACTTCTTGTCAGCCGTGGAAAATGGCGCTCGTCAACTCGAATGTACCATTAATGGCATTGGAGAGCGGGCAGGAAATGCGGCATTGGAAGAGTTAGTGATGGCTCTGCATGTGCGCCGTCAGTATTATAATCCCTTCTTTGGCCGCGCTCCAGAGTCCACAGAACCTTTGACCCAGATCGATACGAAGCAAATTTATAAGACTTCGCGATTGGTGTCCAATCTAACTGGGATGTTGGTGCAGCCGAATAAGGCGATTGTCGGTGCGAATGCTTTTGCCCATGAATCGGGAATTCACCAGGATGGGGTTCTGAAGAATAAGCTCACCTATGAAATTATGGATGCCGAGTCCATTGGCTTGAGTGAAAACCAGATTGTACTGGGTAAACATTCAGGCCGTCATGCCTTCGGTAACCGTCTACAAGAGTTGGGCTTTGAGTTGTCGGACACCGATTTAAATAAGGCGTTTGTGCGCTTTAAGGAGTTAGCTGATAAGAAAAAGGAGATCAGCGACTGGGATATCGAGGCGATTGTTAATGATGAGATTCAACAAGCACCAGACTTCTTCCGTTTAGAGTTGGTGCAAGTCTCCTGTGGCGATCGCGCGCAACCGACGGCAACGGTAACCGTGCGGACTCCCGACGGAGAAGAGCTAACTGATGCGGCGATCGGTACCGGGCCGGTGGATGCCATTTATAAGGCGATTAATCGGGTAATTAATGTGCCGAATAAGTTGATTGAGTTCTCGGTACAGTCGGTGACAGCAGGAATAGATGCGATCGGAGAAGTCACCATCCGCGTCCAACATGAAGACCGGGTATACTCGGGTCATGCGGCGAATACGGATATTGTAGTCGCGTCTGCTCAAGCTTATGTCAACGCACTCAACCGTCTTTCGGAAGCGTTGAAAAAAGAACGTCTTCATGCACAACATGAAACCGCTGTAGTTTAATTAACGGTCTGGATAAGGAGGAATTTTGATGTTCCTCCTTATCCGTTCAGAAATATCATTGTTTTGTAGATACTATCTTGGATATCAAGGGTTCCGAAACAGCCAAGTTTAGCAGATAAAGCCATCAATTCTGTAAACCCGCCCTCCCCCAATGGCCGCTAGAAATCGGGTTTCTTCCTTGGCGAAGGGTTCGGAATAACCTGATAGAGACGGTATTGAATATCTTTGGATCACTCGAACTCAAAAATATTTGCTCAAAGCTATTTTAATTTAACCACAATATTTCAACTGAGTCAAAAGCAAAACAATTTCATCAATAGCAGTTCTTACCTCTTGGGTTTTCAAATCAGATTGATTAACCATAATGCTAAAAACCAAGGGTTCAAAATCGGGAGGTTGTATATATCCTGCCAAAGATACAACTCCACTTAATGCTCCTGTTTTTGCTTGTACATTTCCCTCAGCCAAGCTATTTCTAAAACGCCAACTTAAAGTTCCACTTACACCAGCAATCGGCAAAGAATTTTGATAGAGATCTGCCCAAGGAGAATTAGCCATTATTCTGAGAGTTTGTACCAAAGATTCCGGACTGACTAAATTATGACGAGATAATCCAGAACCATCATTTAACCTAAAACTATTGGGAGTAACTCCTAACCGAGTTAAAATTAATTTTGCCTCCTCCAAGCTTTTTGATAACGTATCATTATGAGGAGCCAAATCACTTCTCGCACCCAGTTGACGTAACAACGCTTCTGCATAAACATTGTTACTTTCTTTATTCACTTCTTCTATCAATTCTCCCACTGTAGGAGACTCAACAAAAGCTAATTCAGTTAAGCTTAAATTCGAGGTCGTTTGGGATTTTTCGACTATTCGAGAAACCCTAATTTCTTCTGACTCTAAAACCTGACGAAATTTATTTAAAAAATTATCCATAGGTTCGGCAACTGCTAGATAAACCGGTTCCGATACTGAACCCACTTGGAGTTGCCCCGATATACGAATTATGGGTTGAGTAAAACTTCGTCCTACTTGTACAAATTCTTTTTCATTCGTTGCAACTGTGACAGAGTTATTTTCTATTTGCCATCTTTCACGTTGCTCTGGATCGACAAACGTTACGTTCAAAGGTTGACCTAAACCTTGGGGAGACAAAATTAAATCTATAGAATTTTGATTCAAAATCAAACTATTAATGGGTGCTCCATAACCCGCTTGAACATCTTCCCATTCCCAATTAGAATTAATGGCTGTTCCCTGAAAATAACTATTATCCGCAATAAGCTGATTTATACTGGTTATGCCTCGTTTTTTGAGTTGTTCAGCTAATTTCTTAAGTTCAGTTTCGGTTAAACTAGGATCGCCTCTGCCAACCACATATATATTTCCGTTTTCATCACCATAAATAGACGTTCTAATCCTAAATTGAGGTCTGAATTTTTGTAACACTGCTGCGGTTGTTAATAGCTTGGAAGTAGAAGCAGGAATAAAGTAATATTCAGCATCTTGGCTGTAGATTCTATTTTTTCCAGATAAGGTCTCGACTAAAATCCCCCACCGAGAGCGACGAAATATTGGGCGATTTATTACAGCGTTAATAGTATTACTTAGGTCGGAAGGGCAATTTTTTGATGTTGTTTCTTGACCCAGGGCAATTAATGGATTGAGAAATAAGATCAGGAAAGTAATTGTAATTTGTTTGAGGTAAATTTTAAACATTTGGCATTGACTCGAAATAGATGAAGTAGGGGCGGGTTCACCCAAGTTTAGGAGACAAAGCGATCGATTCTATAAACCCGTCCTCCCCTGTGGGCTGCTAGAAACCCGGTTTCTTCCCTGGCGAAGGGTTGGGAATAACCCGTTAGAGACCAAGGTATAGTAGATGATATAGAGTGTTAGTTTACACTGTCGCTCACCCAACCTACGATATTAAAGTTGATTTTCCAGATGTGATATTATGTCTTCTTTTGTAGGTCATAGTTTAGCAGCATTCACCATTTATGCTTGCGATAAACCGAACCAGTCTCTAGGACATCGCGTTGTATGGTTAGCTTGGCTAGTTACTTTAGCATTAGTACCCGACTTAGACCATTTTATCCCCTTTTTACATCCATCCGCCCACGATCAGCTCCGAGTGACTCACTCGTTAACCTTTGCTCTCTTCCTGCCCATTCTAACCTTTGTGATGCTATGGATTTGGGGATTAAGGGGCAAAGGTTTAAAAAGTCGAAGTCTTCAAGTCATTAGTGCTGGACTCTCTAATCCGATTTTAGATTTATTTGTGGGCGTGCTGGGTATTCCTTTATTTTGGCCCTTTAGCAGGTATCTATTTAAACTTCCTTTTGGGATATTGCCCAGTGCAGGACTCCTTTCATTGACGAATTATTACTTATACAAAAACCTGTTCATTGAACTGGGAGTCTTAATTCCTTTATTTCTTAGTATTTATCTAGGGGTTAAAAAACGAGAAGCTTTGACTGATAATATTTATAAAATTTCTGGGTTGCTTGCGATATCTGGTGGCTTTATGATTTGGGCATTTTCATTGGTTCGATAAATAGAGCAATTCCTCGCTAGGGGATTAGAAACCGGGTTTCTTGCCAATCTTCTGGTTGATTGCCTCAACTTCAGTAGAAACCGGGTTTCTTCCCTGCCGAAGGGTTTATCGCAAACATTGCCAGGTTTGACGGGCGATCGCCCAATCTTCTTCCGTATGAATGACATAAACACGCACGGCAGAATCTGGAGTAGTAATATCCGTATCCATGGGAGAGTTCATATTTTTCTCTACATCTAACGTTAATCCCAAAAACTCAAAGCCTTCACAGGCTCTGTGACGCACATCTACTGAATTCTCGCCTACCCCTGCGGTAAAGACCAGAACATCTAATCCGCCCAAGCTAGCTAACATTTGACCGATCGCACTCCGCAGACGATGAATATAGAGATCGAAGGCTAATGTTGCTCGTTCATTCTTCTCATTCATCGCATGTAGAATGGTTCGCAGATCCGCAGAGAGTCCGGAAACCCCTTTAAAACCGGATTCTTTATTCAGCATTCGGTCAATGCTATTGACATCAAAACCGCGATCGCGCATTAGATAGAAGATGATCGCCGGATCAATCGAACCGCTCCGGGTTCCCATCATCAGTCCCTCTAAAGGCGTAAATCCCATGGTGGTATTGACACTAATACCATCTTTCACCGCAGCCAAGGAACAGCCATTGCCCAAATGACAGGTAATCATCTTCAACGACTCTAGGGGTTTTTCCATTAACTCAGCCGTGCGTAGGGCACAATAGCGGTGACTGGTTCCATGGAAGCCATAGCGCCGCACTCCTTGCTCAAACCACTCATAGGGAATAGGGTATACCGCCGCTTCTGGGGGCATCTGGCTGTGAAAAGCAGTGTCAAATACCGCCACCTGGGGCACATCGGGTAAGACCCTCTCCACAGCTTCTATCCCCTGCAAATTGGCTGGATTGTGCGATGGTGCCAGGGGGATGAGTTGGGTAATGGTGGCTTGGACTTCTGGGGTGATGCGGGTAGCTTCGGAATATTCCGTTCCGCCATGCACCACCCGATGACCGACAGCATTAATCTCCGAGAGGCTCTCTAAAACTTGGGTGTCTCCGCTCACCAGGGTTTGCAGGAGTTTAGAGATCGCCTCTTCCTTCGCATCACTGGATAAGTTGGTTTCCTGCTTGATCCCATTCGCCTTGACTTTCATTACCCCATAGTCCGTGGCCACTGTCCAGTCAATGGTCGCTTCCCACAGGGGATGGGGAGGATGGGCCGGGAGTTGGTCTCCGGTAATGTCATATAAACAGCTTTTTTGGGAGCTGGAACCCGCGTTTAAAACCAGGATTTTCATGGGCTTGGGGAATTCAGAGGACAAATGGTTTGGGTTTGGATGGCAGTAATGGTGACGGTATTGATAATGTCAGTAACTGTACAGCCGCGACTGAGGTCATTGACGGGTTTACGCAAACCTTGCAAAACCGGGCCGATCGCGATCGCTCCGGTTTCCCGCTGGACGGCTTTATAAGTGTTGTTCCCGGTATTTAAATCGGGGAAAACTAAAACAGTTGCTTGTCCCGCAACCTCAGAATTGGGCATTTTTTGAGCACCCACCTCTGGATCGACAGCAGCATCATATTGAATCGGCCCTTCAATTTTCAAATCAGGGCGTTTTTGTTGAGCTAAATGAGTGGCTTTTCTCACTTTTTCCACTTCTTCCCCTTTACCCGATTCTCCAGAAGAATAGGAGAGTAAGGCCACTCTGGGTTCAATACCGAATCGTTTGGCAGTATCAGCAGAAGAGAGGGCAATTTCTGCTAGTTTTTCGGCCGTGGGATTCGGATTCACGGCACAATCTCCGTACACTAATACCCGGTCTTCTAAACACATCAGAAAGACGGAGGAAACAATAGAACACTCCGGTTGAGTTTTGATAATTTGCAGCGCAGGACGAATGGTATGTTGGGTAGTGTGGACAGCTCCAGAAACCATGCCATCGGCATCTCCACTATAGACCATGAGTGTACCAAAGTAGGAGACATCCATGATTAAGTCTTTAGCCATATCAAGGCTGAGATTTTTATGTTTGCGGCATTCATAGAGGGTTTCGGCATAGTGATCGAAGTTTTCACTAATGGCAGGATTAATAATCTGGACTTGGTTTAAATCCAGGCGAATATTATGTTTTTTCAGCGTTTGTTCAATGCTTGAGAGGCTACCCAAGAGGGTAATATTCACTAAACCTTGGGATAACAGCACACTCGCCGCCTGCAATATCCGAGGATCGTTGCCTTCCGGAAGAACAATATGGCGTTTTTGGGCTTTGGCCTGTTGTACCAAGTTGTAAGTAAACATTTTCGGGGTCATGCCCTTGGTTTTTACCCCTTCAATACGCTCTTCTAGTTCTTGTAAGTTAACGTAGCGATCAAAGGTTTCTATCGCCACATGGATTTTTTCGCGATCGCCACAGGTGAGGGAAATATGTAGATCATGAATGGCTGAAGCCGTCGTATAGGTATCACTTTCGACGCACAAAATGGGCGGTGGATCGGGTAAACCATCCAGGAGTTTGGCAATCACTCGGTGCGGTTGAATACCACAGGAAAGAACCAAACCCGCTAAGTTAGGGTAATTTACGGATTGATCGGCCTGTACAACACCGAGAATAACATCCGAGCGATCGCCAGGGGTTATGGCTAAATTACCCTCCTTTAAACGCTCAAGGGCATGTTGCACTTGCATCGCGGCTACCACGTACTTATTGGCTAGGTTATTGAGCCGTTTATGTCCATATAGGACTTCAGCATTCAGTTGTTCCACAACATCCCGCATGCGAGGACTACTGAGCCGACGGTCGTAGGGAATGACTGAAACTAAGCTCTCGGGCAAATCCAACTCTTTCACCAAACTGGCTTTGAGCGTATCCACCTGATCGGGTTGGGCTAAGTTCAGAATCACTCCAACCACATCGCATTCCTTTTCCCGATACACATCCAGGGGCAGTTGTACGGAATTAATGGCTTCTTCTGGGGTGCGATCGCTGGCTTTACCCACAATTAAGACGGGACAGCCTAAATTTTTGACAATTTCTACATTCAGATCGAATTCAAAAGCCGCTTCTTGACCTTTAAAATCTGAACCTTCACAGACTACAAAATCATATTTCTTCTCTAATTGTTTATAGCGCTCAATAATCCGATCCAAGAGGTCATCTAAATGATGATGACTCAGTAAATCCGTCGCTTCCTGCAAGTATAAGCCAAAGGCATCTTCTGGAGATTGTTTCAGCCTAAAATGGGTGAGAATCAGTTTAATATCATCATCAATATCCCCCACTTCGGGTTTACGAATGATGGGCCGAAAAAATCCAATATTGCTCGTTTTCCGGGATAAGCATTCAATTACCCCTAAGGAAACAAGAGCTTTTCCACTGGCGACTTCTGTTGTACTAACGTATAAAGAATGGGCCATAGTCTACTCACCTTAAATATTGCAAAAGAAAAAGAATGGATACTAAGTTCCAGGCCGCGATCGCAGTGCGCTCTCTAGATGGGAGCGATCGGCTAATTGGTGTAATAAGGGGCCATGGGGGCGCATTTCTACGATGCTCACCCCACCGACTGGCATGGCAATGCGATCGCGAAATCGTCCCCCATCAATCCCCAATAACCTCCCTGTTGACTGTAGGTAGTTTTTCCATGTCTAAGAAAATATAAAGTTAGGCTCATAGGATTAGACGGGTCACAGATGGAATGCTTGTTCCCATTATGTTCTAGCAAGAGAGACTTGGTTTAAAACTACCAAACTCCTTAATTTTTCGATATTAATATAAAGTTAAATCTCCCTTAAGATGGCCTGTAATATCATTTCTCTATGAAAATCCGCTTAACCAGGTTCTCCCAGACCCTGCTCTATCAAGGATCGATTCGTATACTATTTTTGACTTTGGATATCAAAGGTAATCTCGATCGACTGGCGATGGTATTTTGTAATATAAATCAGTAAGGCATGGATCAGCACGATTAAACCCGTCACTTCCAGCATTTCTTCCGTACTAGCGAGCAAGGAATAGACGAGGTTTTGCATTCCTCCTGCAATTCCAATCCAGATACTACCCATCATTTCCAAACCTAAAACGCCGAACACGTAAAGAATTCCCGAGGCGATCGCCATCCTTTTAATTTGTCTTGGTAAATGATTGACCAACTTAGAAAAATAATAGATTAATCCCAAAGTGACAACGCCATAGGGAATCACCCAAACGGCAGAAAAGATAACCGGTAGATGTTTGCCCACTTCCGGGATAATCATAATTTCGTGAATCTGTAAACCTTCATCTAATGCCATAAAGGCAAAAATAAAATGCAAGACTCTTTCAGTAGCAAGTGTTTTTAGGGTAATTTTCTTGACTTTATAATGTGGAGATTTAAGATAGCATATATAACTTTAATTTTACCTTAAAGTTTCTCCAAAAGCCATATCATTAGAGTTCTATAGCGCGGGTTGATAGAAGAGGGATAAACGCCACTCTGGGAACCCAAAGGAAATCTTAAGATTTTTGGACTCTGGGGACATTTCGCTGGTAAAGGAGTTTAATATACCAAAAGTTCAGAAGCATGGCTTGGAACTGAAAAGTGACGGCTCAAAATTGACACAACTTCAAGCATTTGGCCCTTTCGTTAAGATAGATTAGAACTTATGGTAGCTTCACCTGAAAGACTCAGTCCCCAGGAAAATTCACTCTCCCCCGATGAGTTAAAAAAAATGGATGCCTACTGGCGGGCTTGTAATTATCTTGCTGTAGGTATGATCTATCTGCGAGACAATCCCTTACTAAAAGAAACTCTTAAACCCGAACATATAAAATACCGCCTCCTCGGTCATTGGGGAGCGTCCCCAGCCCTCAGTTTCAGCTATGTTCACCTCAATCGGCTGATTAACAAATATGACCTCAACGCAATCTACCTAGCCGGTCCCGGCCATGGTGCCCCTGGAGTTTTAGGCCCCGTTTATCTGGAAGGAACCTATTCTGAAGTCTATCCAGACAAAAGCGAAGACGAAGAAGGGATGCAGAAATTCTTCAAGCAGTTCTCGTTCCCCGGTCATATCGGCAGTCATTGTACCCCAGAAACTCCCGGTTCTATCCACGAAGGGGGAGAACTCGGTTACAGTGTTTCCCATGCCTACGGAACAGTGTATGATAACCCCGACCTGATCGCGGCTGTGGTGGTTGGAGATGGAGAAGCGGAAACCGGCCCTCTGGCTACAGCTTGGCACTCAAACAAATTCCTGAACCCAATCCGGGATGGGGCGGTTTTGCCTATTCTTAACCTGAACGGCTATAAAATTGCCAACCCAACTGTTCTCTCTCGCATCAGTGCAGAGGAACTTGAAAGCTTGTTTATCGGCTATGGGTATACCCCCTATGTGGTTGAAGGTGATGACCCAGCCATTATGCACCAAAAGATGGCCGGAACGATGGAAACTTGTATTAACCATATTCGGGCAATTCAAGAAGAGGCTCGTCGAACAGGAAAAGCCAAACGCCCCCGCTGGCCAATGATTATTCTGCGGACTCCTAAAGGCTGGACGGGGCCCAAAGAAGTGAATGGTCACAAAGTAGAAGGCTTTTGGAGAGCGCACCAAGTGCCTATGGGCGGAATGCACAGTAACCCAGAGCATGTGCGCTTGTTGGAAGAGTGGATGAAGAGCTATAAACCGGAAGAACTGTTTGATGAGAACGGCAAACTGATTCCGGAATTAAAAGAACTGTCTCCAAAAGGCGATCGCCGCATGAGTGCGAACCCGAGTGCTAACGGTGGCATCCTCCGCAAAGATCTAAAAATGCCAGACTTCCGCAACTTTGCTGTAGAAATCCCCAAACCGGGCACTGTGGAAGTGGAAAATACCAAATTCCTCGGCTACTTTCTGCGGGAAGTTATGCGCGACAACCCAAATAATTTCCGGCTCTTCGGCCCCGATGAAACGGCTTCTAACCGTCTCCATCCGGTCTACGAAGTGAGCAAAAAAGTCTGGATGGCTGACTTCCTTCCCGAAGACCTCGACGGTAGCGAACTCTCTACGGATGGTCGGGTCATGGAAATCCTCAGCGAACATACCTTGCAAGGATGGTTAGAAGGCTACTTACTGACCGGTCGTCATGGACTCTTCCATACTTACGAAGCCTTTGCCCATGTAGTGGATTCGATGTTTAACCAACATGCCAAATGGTTAGATATCTGTAAAAATGAAGTCCCCTGGCGGGCCTCCGTATCTTCCTTAAATATTCTCCTCTCTTCCCTCGTTTGGCGACAAGATCACAACGGTTTTAGCCACCAAGACCCTGGATTTGTAGACCTGGTAACCAACAAAAGTCCCGATGTGGTTCGCGTTTACTTCCCCCCCGATGCCAACTGCTTACTCTCGGTTTCTGACCACTGTTTACGTAGCACTGACTATGTAAATGTGATCATCTCGGATAAACAAATGCACCTGCAATATCTCAATATGGAGGATGCGGTTAAACATTGCACCAAAGGGATTGGCATCTGGGAATGGGCCAGTAATGATGACTGTGGCAAAGACCCGGATATGCCGGATGTGATTATGGCTTGCTGTGGCGATATTCCGACGATGGAATCTTTGGCTGCAACTGCTATTTTGCGCGATGAATTCCCAGATCTTAAAGTACGCTTTATTAATGTTGTTGATTTGTTTAAACTGATGTCAGAAGGAGAACATCCCCATGGTTTAAGCGATCGCGACTTTAACAGCCTTTTCACCGTTGATAAACCTGTAATGTTCAACTTCCATGGTTATCCTTGGTTAATCCACAAACTGGTGTATCGCCGCGCTAATCAAGACCGGATTCATGTTCGCGGCTACAAAGAAAAAGGAAACATTAACACCCCTCTGGAATTAGCGATCAATAACCAAGTCGATCGCTTTAACCTCGTAATTGATGTAATTGACCGCGTGCCGAAACTCGGTTCTGCGGCTGCCTATGTCAAAGAACGGATGAAAAATGCCATTATCGAAAACCTCCAATATGCCCGCGAACAAGGCATTGATAGGGAAGAGATTGTCAACTGGAAATGGCCGTATTAATCATTTAATACGAATAGGGGCGAAATTCTTTTCGCTCCTTCCTTGTTCTATATGTTTCATTTTTATTGGAAATGACGAATAAGAGGGACAATCTCGACGATGAGCCAAAAACAAGCGCAAATTGGAATTACGGGGGGAATTGCGACTGGGAAAAGTACGGTTACTGGATATCTTGAACAACGTTATGGTTTACCCGTGTTTGATGCCGATCGGTATGCACGAGAAGCGGTGCAACCGAAATCGCCGATTTTCCAACGCATTGTGCAACGATATGGAAAGACTATTGAGTTACCAGAAGGGGGATTAAATCGTCAGCAGTTAGGGGAAATTGTCTTTAGTAACCCCGTAGAGCGGCAATGGTTAGAGGAGAAAATTCATCCTTATGTGCGCGATCGCCTATACCATGACCTCAATCAATCCTCTCCCCAGGATACCCTAGTCTTCTCCATTCCCCTCCTCTTTGAAGCTCAGATGACCGATCTAGTTGAGGAGATTTGGGTGGTCTACTGTTCTGAAGCACAACAAATAGAACGGTTAATGCGCCGCAATCACTTGACTTTAGAACAAGCGCAGATGAGAATCAACTCTCAAATGCCCTTACCTGAAAAATGCCAGCGAGGCGATCGCCTGTTAGATAACTCTTCCACTGAGTCCGAATTATTTCAACAAATCGATCGAATCCTCCAATCCAACTTTTAATCGATGGGATAGCGGCGATCGCCAGTTTTCGGTTACAGTAAAATATAATTCAATCACCCTAACATAGGTAAACAATTCAATCACGGATGGACAAGGATTTAGACCCTACTCTACAACCCTGGGAACAGGAACTCAACGCCACTCTAGAGCGGATACAAAGCCTAGCAGCTACACATCAAAAGGATGCCGTTACCTTATTAGCTATCCTTCGCAGTCTCGAAGACATGCATCGTTATATTCGAGAAACCTGGTTTCAAGACTCCCTTCCCAATAACCGTCAAGCCTTGTATACCCTGCTGCGAGACATGGAAACCGAAGGAGGATGGCCCTATATTAGTCGAGTACAGTTACAAACTATTCTCAGGGTTTGGTTTCAAGCCGAGGTCATCCGCAATTTACCGAAGTCCTTAGAGTCTGAACCTCTAGATGAACCATAATGCGTTTATTCCCCATTCCCTATTCCCTATTCCCTAATGAAAATCACGACCTTAAACGACATCCCCCAAGAAGGCGTTTCGCATAATGCCAATATCCATAAACAAGTCATGTTACGTATTGGGGACTTACCCCATTTAACCAACTTTTCCCAAGCCAAATTTCCCCCTGGAGAAGTCGCGAATGGTCACGCCCATCAAGATATGTGCGAAGTCTTTTTTATTGAATCTGGCACAGGGATTATTACCGTAGATAACCAGGAGTATGCCCTTTCTCCAGGCACTTGCATTGCCATTGATGTTGGAGAAATTCATGAATTACGAAATACCGGTTCAACGGAATTAGTAGTAACCTATTTTGGCTTAAGAGTTCCCGTTTCTGAATCCTGATATTTAACCTCATCCAATGCCTGTTGCATAAATTGAGTAAATAGCTTAACCTTCTTAGAAATGCTCGAACTTACCGGATACACGACATATAACGTCAATTCTGGAACTTTATAGTTCGACAAGAGAACCTGTAAATTTCCTTTCCTTAAATCTTGTTCGACAATAAAGTTGGGCAACATTACAATGCCCAATCCATTGACAGCCGCATCTCGCAAAACTTCTCCATTGTTAGAACAAAAGACCCCATCAATAGAAATGAGTCCTTCTTCTCCTTGATAAATGAAGGGCCAACGTTCCCCAGTTGCCAAATATCCATAATGCATACACGAATGTTGTTTTAAGTCTTCAATCTCAGTCGGAATCCCTCTGTTATTGAGGTAACTCGGGGCTGCACAAATGACGCGAGAAATAGTGGCAATGGGGTGAACAATCAAACTTGGAGATTTTAGAGGTAAGCTGATGCGAATAACCAGATCGTAACCTTCAGCGATCGGATCTACAAAACGATCTTCTAACGTCAATTGAATTTTAACCTGTTTGTATTGAGTCATAAACTCAGCTATTTTCGCACCTAAAAAGGAGAGGCCAAAAGACATCGGAGCATTGATTTTCAGATTTCCTTTCGGTTCAGTCTGTTGCTCAGAAATACTGAATTCTGCTTCTTCTAAGCGATGAAGAATATCAAGACAGCGTTCATAAAATGCTTGACCATTATCGGTCAGTGTAACTTGACGCGTTGTACGGTAGAGCAATGGCACTCCCAAATACTTCTCTAAAGCAATCACCAGCTTATTCACTGCTGAACGCGAGAGCTGCATTTTTCTCGCCGCCGCAGCAAAGCTACCTTCTTCAACGACTTGTGTGAATGCATGTATACTTTCAAACTTATCCATCAGACCCTGAATTGTAAACAAAATAGAGACAATGTGTCTCTAAAATACTATATTGTCTTTTTTAGAGAACCATTTTATGATGAGGGTGGCTGGTACAAAATTCATCTGCTTGTGTAGCAGCCCTTAATTAATCACTTAACGACCCATTACTTTGTAAAGATCGAGCTAATGTTATTTAGCTTGATAACACCGCTATGTTGTCTCAATCTGTAATCAATAATCATGCCTGATTCTTATCAATACAAACGTCTATCTAAAGATGATGCCGTCGTTTTACTCATCGATCATCAAGCGGGTTTAATCTCATTAGTCCAAGATTATTCACCCAATGAATTTAAGAATAATGTTTTGGCTTTAGCAGAATCAGCGAACTTCTTTAATCTTCCAACCATCCTAACCACCAGTTTTGAAAATGGCCCTAATGGCCCTTTAGTTCCCGAAATTAAAGAATTTCATCCCAATTCCCCTTATATTGCTCGTCCCGGTCAAATTAATGCTTGGGATAATGAAAACTTTGTGAAAGCCATCAAAGATACCGGTCGTAAACAACTGATTATGGCGGGAGTTGTGACGGATGTTTGTGTGACGTTTCCTGCTTTAAGTGCCCTGGAAGAAGGCTTTGATGTTTTTGTGGTAGCTGATGCATCGGGTACATTTAGCAAAGATGTACGAGATGCAGCATTATTGCGGATGCAAGGGGCTGGGGTACAAATGATGAATTGGTTTAGTGTCGCCTGCGAACTCCATCGTGACTGGCGCAATGATAT
Source organism: Roseofilum sp. Guam (assembly GCF_017746735.1). Taxonomy (NCBI): domain Bacteria; kingdom Bacillati; phylum Cyanobacteriota; class Cyanophyceae; order Desertifilales; family Desertifilaceae; genus Roseofilum; species Roseofilum sp. Guam. Next base: position 40,711 of record NZ_JAGHZN010000013.1, read on the forward strand.
TGAAGGTTTGGGGGCTTTACTCTCTAAGTATATTCCCAACTATCGAAATTTGATGACCAGCTATTTTGCTACACAACAGTAATTCCAGTATTCTAATAGATTAATTTGTGAAGCATTAAACCAATCAAGAGGAGTTTGACTCAATGGATACTTTACAGGCGATTTATCAACGTCGTTCGATTAAAGGTTTCGATCCCAATCATAAACTGACTCCAGAAGAAGAAGGAAAACTTCTGGAAGCTATGATTCAAGCTCCAACGAGTTTTAATATTCAGCATTGGCGTTTTGTAATTCTTCGCGATCCCGAATTACGTGAAAAAATTCGCAAAGAGTTAGGTAATGATCAAGCACAAATGACAGATGCTTCTTTACTAATTCTGTTTACAGCAGATATGAAAGCCTGGCAGAAAGCCCCCGAACGCTATTGGCAAAATGCCCCCAAAGAAGTGGCTGATTTATTAGTAGGTTGGATGGGGCCGTTTCATGAGGGACGGGAATGGCTACAGCGGGACGAGGCTCAACGCTCGATTGGTATGGCGATGCAAACCTTGATGTTGGCGGCTAAAGCAATGGGTTATGATTCTTGCCCGATGATTGGCTTTGACATTGAGAAAGTTGCAGAACTGATTCATTTACCCGCAGACCATGTTATGGGGCCAATGGTTGCCATTGGTAAAAAATTTAAAGAACCTTGGCCAAAACCGGGACAATTGCCGTTGAGCGAATTGGTGATCGAAAATAGGTTCTAAACCGTTTGAATCGGTTTAAAATTGATAAAGGACTTCACTCAAATTTTCGATCCGATTATTTTTGATCGTAATGCCCTCGTTTAGGAGTAATTCCTTTTTACGAGGTACTCCTAAACGATAATTACCAATTTCGCCATTGCTTTTGACCACTCTATGACAAGGGATGACAATCGGATTGTCATTACGAGCCATCGCATTTCCCACGGCACGATAGGCTTTAGTATTAAGGGCTTTTGCGATTTCTTTATAGGTTGTGACCTGACCTTGGGGAATTTTTGTTAAAAGTTCATAGCACTTTTGATGAAAACTAGGCGTTTGATTTTTCATACTGTTGATCTGGCTCTGAATAATGCCCTGAATATTTGATTCAATATAGCACAAATCACCAAGCATTGTAATGGATAAGAGATTGTCTAACCCTGGAAGGTCAGCCTAAAATAACCTCTGAAAACGATCCCCTTAATGCGTGATGATTATTCGACCTCTAGAACAAGCTGACTGGCCAGCAACTTGGCAAATTATCGAGCCTGTATTTCGTGCAGGTGAGACCTACAGCGTTGCAACTCATATTACAGAAGAAGAGGCATTTAAAGTTTGGGTTGAAATGCCAGTAGTTACCTGCGTTGCAGAAAATTCAGATGGGTTAATACAGGGAACTTACTATCTAAAAGCGAATCAACCCGGACCGGGTTCTCATGTTTGCAATTCTGGCTACATCGTGGCAGAAGCAGCTCGTGGGAAGGGCATCGCTTCTGCTCTGTGCAAACACTCTCAGACAGAAGCTATAAAACTTGAATTTCGGGCGATGCAATACAACTTGGTGGTGTCAACAAATACGAGTGCTGTTCGCCTCTGGCGGAAACTGGGCTTCGAGATTGTGGGGACATTACCAGAAGCATTTTTACACCCGTCACAAGGCTTTGTTGATGCCTATGTGATGTACAACAAACTTGACCTGTCATCTAACAGTATTACCAACCAATTATGAATCAATACCACAAAGTCCACCGACGAGATTTTTTTAAATGGGCTTTAGCCGCAGGATTTTCGACGTATCTATTAGATAAAGGGAAATCGTGGGGACAAAACCCTACTGATACGAGTCAAAAAGCCGATCTAATTCTTTATAATGCCCGGATTGCTACCCAAAACGATCGCCGCTCCTTTGCTGAAGCTGTCGCAATTAAGGGTAACCGTTTTCTCGCAGTGGGTACGGAAAAGGAAGTGATGGCTTATCGCGGCGATCGCACCCAAACCATTAATCTGAATCGTCGCACGGTCATTCCCGGCTTAAATGATAGTCATACTCACTTGATTCGAGGTGGTTTAAACTATAACATGGAACTGCGCTGGGATGGTGTGCCCTCCCTCGCGGATGCCCTGCGAATGCTCAAAGAACAAGCCGCGAGAACCCCTGCCCCTCAATGGGTACGGGTGATTGGTGGGTGGAGTGAATTTCAGTTTGCTGAACGCCGGATGCCGACGTTGGCAGAAGTTAATGCGGTATCGAGAGATGTACCCGTATTTATTCTCAATCTATACAATCGTGCCCTGCTCAATGGGGCTGCATTACGCGCTCTAGGGATAGACCGTAATACTACACCCCCTCCCGGTTCAGTCATTGAAAAAGATCGCAATGGTAATCCGACAGGAATGCTGATTGCTAAACCCAATGCGGCCATTCTTTATGCAACGATCGCCCAAGGCCCCCTATTAAGTTTAGACGATCAAATCAACTCCAGTCGTCACTACATGCGGGAAATGAACCGTTTGGGGATTACCAGCGTCATTGATGCCGGTGGTGGAGGACAAAATTATCCCGATGACTATCAAATCATTGACCACCTCCACAAAGAAGGATTGATGACCGTTCGGGTCGCTTATAACCTGTTTACCCAAAACCCAGGGGCAGAAAAAGCCGATTTTGAACGCTGGATTAACATTGCCAATCCGGGACAAGGAGACGATTTTTATCGCCTCAATGGTGCAGGAGAAATGTTAGTCTTCTCAGCCGCAGATTTTGAAGACTTTACCGAACCTCGTCCCGATCTCAATCCCAACATGGAAGCCGAACTTACAGAGGTGATTCAACTTCTGGCTGCTAATAAATGGCCATTCCGACTCCATGCCACCTATAATCAATCGATCTCGCGGTTTTTAAATATATTTGAGAGAGTGAACCGCGAAATTCCCTTGAATGGAATGCACTGGATTTTAGATCATGCAGAGACGATTAGCGATCGCAATATTGAGCGAGTCAAAGCGTTAGGCGGTGGCATTGCCTTTCAACATCGGATGGCGTATCAAGGCGAATACTTTCTTGACCGATATGGCGTGCAGGCTGCTAATCGTACTCCTCCCATTAAAAAAATCATGGCGATGGATGTGCCAGTATCTGGGGGAACAGACGGCACGCGAGTCGCCAGTTACAATCCTTGGGTCGGTTTATATTGGTTAGTAGCTGGCAAAACTGTTGGCGGCACAACCCTTTATTCTGAAGCCAACCGTCTCGATCGCATGGAGGCTTTAAGGTTATATACCACGGCTGCCGCTTGGTTCTCCAATCAAGAGGGAAATAAAGGCGCAATTATGCCCGGCCAATTGGCAGATTTAGCCGTCCTATCAGAAGATTTTTTCTCTGTACCCGAAGAGAGAATCAAACATCTTGAATCCGTGTTAACCCTTGTCGATGGTCAACCCGTTTATGGTAGTGAAGAATTTAGCAACTTATCTCCTCCACCCTTACCTATTAGTCCAGATTGGTCTCCGGTAAAATATTTTGGGGGATATCATAATGATTCTCGGATCAGTGTTATTCCTGCATCTGAGCAGAGGTGGACTTCAGGTATTCACTCACCAAAACGACCCAACTTAAAGTTATTCTCTTTGAATCAACCGGGTAGTCTATCTCAATTTTGGGGAGGTCTAGCTTGCGCCTGTTGCTACTAAGATCAATTAAAAATTAAAATCGAAAAGAAATGTGATCATGACAACAAAACAAAACAAACCTCGAAAAACTTCAGCTTTTCAACACTTAATGAGCGTGCATTGGTGGATGGCGGGCTGTTATCTTATTTTGTTTTGCACTGGGCCAATCATGGCTCGTTTGCCACGAGATCTCCCTGGTCGTAATGGACTCTACGACTTTCATAAATCGATCGCAATTATCTCTCTGATTCTCTTAGCTTGGCGTGTTATCACCTTAGTTCGTGTTTGGGGGAAAAAATATGCCAAGCGCTTTCCCAAAACCACTCCCAAATGGTGGCAGAAGACCCTTTTACACCTGAGCCTGTACATCTTGATGGTGGGGGTTCCCCTGACTGGTTTTTTCTTCTCCAACTCTTTCCAAGCCAATGGTGTAAAATTATTCGGGCTGGTGGTTCCAGATTTGTTTCCCCCCAATGAAGACCGGGTAGAGTTGGGCCGTGCGCTCCACTTTTGGTCATCTTATGGTTTTTTGCTATTCGTTACCTACCACACCTACCAACAATGGCATTATGTACGAGGAACCTGGCGGCGCTGGCAGGGATTTCGGCAAGGCAGCAGGGCAAGGTAGGATAGCATCAAATCCTTAAATGCTTGATACCAATGCATACTAACGAGGTATAGTACTCAAGCAGAGACAGAAAGGGTGCAAAAATTGAGAGTGGAGTATTGGGAGAAAATTAGAGATATAGACCCAGAAAACCGGATTTTTATAGATCAAACAGTTATTTTTCTACGGGGAAGCTGCCCTTATGGGCGCTCAGAAAAAGGGACAAGATTCAGGGAAATGAAACTCTTTTATCGAGGGTCAAAAGTGACTTTAGTTGGAGCTATTACCCAGGATAGAGTTGAAGTCTTTTATTTCTAATTTCTCTCCTACTACCCGCTCTATGATTGATACTCTTCTGGCTGTAGCCCTGGACTTAATTGATCGGAAATATTTAAGAAATTGGTTTGCTCATTGTTGCTACTGTACTTCATGACAGCTCGAAGCGCTGTCACCTTTTAATCCTATGATTAAATCCCCCTATCCCCTCACTCCCCCAGAAAGTATGAATGACCCAAATAATCAAAATCAACAAGTGACCGCTGTCATTTCCCATTATATTCGCCTAGGTCGCGAATCTGGATATGAAGAGTGGTTGCAAGGCATTTCTGAAGTGGCCAGAGAATTTGAGGGTCATCAGGGGGTAACTATTCTCAGACCTCAATCAGGTTCGAGAAAGGAATATGTGATTATTCTCCGTTTCGATCGCTATCACAATCTCTGTCACTGGCTGCGATCGCCAGAGCGAAAAGAATGGATTGAACGCGCTAAACCCCTGACTGAAAAGCAAGAAAATGTACAGATTCTCACCGGATTAGAAGCGCTGGTTTCTCTCCCCAATACCATATTTTCTCCTCCTCCAAAATATAAAACAGTCTTAGTGACTTGGCTGGGAGTTTTTGTCTGTTCATCAATCTTGGGTTATCTGGTTACCCCTCATTTATCTGCCCTGCACTTTCTTCTCCGCCAAGCCATTATGACCGGATTAGTTGTTGTTTTATTGGCTTATGTTGTTATGCCGAGATTAACCCGTTTATTTCATAAATGGCTGCATTCTACTAAGATATAATGACCTGCTCAAACAAAAACAAACGTGAACCATGGATTTATCCAATAACAACACCGCTAAAAATCTCGAGGCTGCCTTTGGTGGAGAGTCAATGGCAAACCGTAAGTATTTATTTTTTGCTGAAGTGACGAAAAAGTTAGGGATGCCAGAATTGGCGAAACTCTTTCGAGAAACAGCAAATCAGGAAACTGAACATGCGTTTGCCCATTTTCGCCTCATTCATCCCGAACTAGTAGTCGATGATACCGAACCGTTGACAGAAGAGCAGAAAAAGGCGATCGCCTCCCGATGCTTAGAACTAGCCATTGAAGGGGAAACTTACGAATACACCACCATGTATCCAGAGTTTGCTCAAGCAGCCAGAGAAGACCGTGACAGCGATGCAGTAGCTGAATTTGAAGCTCAAACCCAAGAATCCCAAGAACACGCTCAAATCTTCCGTAAAGCAGCCCACAATTTCGGCCTGCTCACCAGTATTGAACAGCATCACGCTCGTCAATATACGGATGCTCTCAAGGTTTTAGAGGGTCAAACTGCAACCAAAAAAGCCCCCAGCGATGATGAAGCGACGCAAAAATGGATTTGTCGTCAATGTTCGATGATCTACGATCCAGTAAAAGGCGACCCTGATTCTGGAATTGCTCCCGGAATTCCCTTTTCTGCGATTCCCGATGATTGGAGTTGCCCTATCTGTGGAGCGCAGAAAAAGCTATTTATTCCCTATGAAGAACCTGCCGCAGCGTAGTGGGCTGTCTCAGCTAAAATAGGGCATTAGGTGCGATTGATTGTAGCGCTAGAGTGCTAAAATAGAGGAAAGAGTATAGGAGAGACCCTTCTCTTTTCTCTATCTTTTTCTAATGCATACAATCAGATAAAATACTGTCAGTTAAGTTCATTAGCGATAGTATAACGTACACAATTATTTAGATGTCCACCGTAATTATTAATCATTAATTACTTTCCACTACAGCAGAATTTCGTTCATGTTCCCGAAACTCAACACGCTTAACTCTTACTCTACCTGTAGTTTCCGTCTGCACAAATTCATTAAGCTTAGTCAACACCAACTCAGCAAACTTTTCTGCACTGACTGCTTGAAGCACTCGAAGCTGAATCACCCCCTGTTCTTGTAGTTGATAAAAACTCGGTAAATAGGGGTCATCTTCTGCTACAATCACCGTATGATCAAACATATACTCCATCCATGCTTTCGGATTCATGCCATCAATTTGAGTCCTGGCTCTTTTCATCCCACCAAAATCCCAAACCCAACAATGGTGATCTAGCTCTCCTTCAAACCAAACCTTAAACGAGACGCTATAACCGTGTAAAAAATGACAATGAGAACCTTGCGATCGCCACTGTCGAAAGCAAGTAGAAAATCCATCAAAAACTTTTGTCGATTGGTACTTCAATTTAGGCTGTTTATCAATGGGTTCAGAAACAGAAACGATCTCCATTCAGATAGATCAAAGCGAAAAACCAAGATGCAGCCTGACTAGAGATCAGCCCGTAGTATAACATACTCAGTCACAATGGGATCGGCTCCATTTAATCAAATTCCGGGGCCCAGATTTCGACCACCGGTAATTCCCATCCAGGGAGCAATTCCGGAACCGTAAAAATATCTCCATCACCTAACGTTATCGGGTCTTGATTGAGTCGATAAACTTCCATGGTACGAGTTCTTGGATCGACCAATACTCCTACCTGAGTTCCTAATGCTATAAATTCTTGAATTTTATCGCGCAATTTGGTGAGACTATCGGTTTTCGACTTAACTTCAAACATGAGATCTGGCACTAATTCAGCATAACTATCAGTGGTGCGAGGTAAACGTTGAGCGAGGATAAAAGAAGCATCTGGTGCGCGAACATCTCCGTCAGCATTGGGTAAACGAAATCCACCACTAGAGGCAATGACTCGCCCTAATTTTCGCGGTCTCACCCAATGGGATAATTCAGCGACAATAGCAGCAGCGACTTCATCTGATTCTAACCCCGAAGGACTCATAAAGATAATTTCTCCTTGAACTAATTCCATCCGATAGTTGGGATGCTGGGTTTGGAGATATTCTAAGTCTTTGATGGTTAATTTAGGCATAGAATTTATAGTGTGAGCTTGATGTTGGATTCTAATATAGCGCTTTGGGAGATCGCGCGATTCATCCCTAGTACGCTGGTAATGAGTAGTCAACGAAACCCTGTTTAGCCGCTATGTCTAGAATTCCTCTCCTTAGGTAAATAGTAGTCATATCAGTATGAGATTGATCCAATTGCCTCTTGTAACACTTGATCTCGAATAAAATATTCAGTACCCTGTAAGCCAAAAAAATCCCACAGAGCCTCAAACTCTGCTACTATTGACGCGAGATAGTAATGGGCCAGGAATTGAAGACTTAACCTGAGTCACCATTGTCTGTCTCACTCCTCCTTGTCCAAATTCATCCGGTTCAGGGTACTCAGCGCCATGGCACAACCTAATCCAGCAGAGATCACCGATGCTCTCAACAGTGTCTTACAACCCCAAGGGGTTACCGCCAAAGCACTGGTTAAAGAAGGCTGTTTACATATCCTCCTGGAAGGGGAAAACATACCCGAACAGGAAGAATATGTGGCGATCGTTCATGACGAAATCCTCAATATGGGTATTGACTCGTTCCCAACCCTACAGATCTACGGCCGTCAAATTGGATCGAAAAAGCCGAGTTGGAGCGATACAATTGACTTGTTGCAAGGGAAAGAGGATGAGGAAGAGCTACCCAATTTTGCCCTTGACGATCCGGATGAGGATTTAAATTCTTATAACGGTAACGATCTCGATGGTGCGGAACCTTTAGACTCAGAGCTTGATGAATCTGGAGAGCAGAAGAAATCAGGGGCGAAGAAGTTCTTGCCTTTGTTGGCAATCCCTATTGTTGCTGTCATTGGTGGCGCAGTTTGGTGGTTTTTCCTACGTCCGGCTCCAGCTCCTCTCCTGCCTGCAACTGCACCGGAAATTGCCCCTGACACAGCAGCCCCTGAGACAGCCGTAGAAAGCCCACCAGAAACGACAGAACCGGAAGCCACACCTGCAAATCCGGCATCAGTTCCCCCAGCTTCAACCGATCCGTGGAGAGAGGGGATTAACCTAGCGATGAGTGCTGCTGAACTGGCGCAAACGGCTAGTACCCGTGCTGAATGGGAAGAGGTTTCTAGTCAATGGCAGCAAGCACGGGATTTAATGGCTCAAGTGCCAGAGGATAGTGAAAACTATGGAGCGGCTCAGGAGCGGGTTATTACTTATGGTGAGAATGCAAATTCAGCTCAGATCTGGGCCGATCGCAGTAATTGAAGATAGAAAAATCTGCATGTAGGGGCGAAAAATTTTTCGCCCCTACAAAATGTGTGGTTATAACCTATTTTTTTAGCAGCGATCGCTCAAAATTCTTACCTTTGAGCATACGATTCCAGTACAGGAACGGCAAACCGTAGCGCTTAAGCAACCACATGCTATAGCGTTCCTCCGTTGGTTCGAGGGGAAATGTAGGACTTGGATTTTTATCATAATCAAACTCGGCGAAGATCACCTTGCCATATCCCGTCACTAAGGGGCAACACGCATAACCATCATACTGATTATTCAGGGATTTAGACTCCATCAGAGCCAACAAATTTTGCACCAGTACAGGTGCTTCTGAACGCACAGCCGCCGCTGTTTTGGACGTAGGCAGAGACGAGGCATCACCGAGGCCAAACACATTAGGATAGCGATTATGCTGGAGGGTAAACTTATTCACATCGATCCAACCTTTAGCTGCTCCTTCTGTACCCGCTAAAGGACTATTCTTGACAAAATCTGGAGCGCTCATTGGTGGACTGACATGCAGGAGATCGAAAGGAATACTCACCGACTCCACACCCTCATCTGTCGTCACCTCAAAAATGGCCTCTTTGGGATCGGTTTTAATAGCTTTCAGGTTATATTTAACCCGCATCTCAATATCTTTGCGCTTAACAATTTCCATCAACGGTTTGGCATAGGCAGGAACGCCAAAAATCCCACCGGTTGCCGTGCAATACATAATCTTAGAGCGATCGCGAAGCCCATTTTTCCGGAACGCTTCATCGGCTAAATACATAATCTTTTGGGGGGCACCGGGGCATTTAATCGCCGTACCTGGATAAGTAAAAATCGCGGTACCGCCCTTGAAATTGCGAATCATTTCCCAAGTTTTGGGGGCTTGCTCAAAGGCATAATTACTACAAACCCCATTTTTCCCTAATGTTTCGGGTAGCCCTTCCACCCAATCCCAATGGATTTGTAGCCCAGGACAAGCCACCAAATAATCATAAGAAACCACACTTCCATCCTGGGTAACCACTTGATTTTGATCGGGCTGAAATTCCTGACAATAGGCTTTAATCCAAGTTGCTTTTTCTGGAATACATTCTTTTTCGGGTTTGACCGTATCTTCTGCGGCAAATGCTCCACCACCGACTAATGTCCAAGCCGGTTGATAATAATGCTTTTCTGACGGTTCAATAATCGCCACATCTAAATTAGAGTTTGCATTTAAGAGCTGGGCTGCTACTGTAATTCCTGCGGAACCTCCGCCAACAATTACAATTTGATGATGGGTTAAATTTACCATAATTTCTCGATCTATGCTGAAACAGTTTTTAGCATACTATAATAACCTAGTCTGGTCGGATTAAAATTTAAGAAAAGATAAAGAACCTCTCTCAACAGAAGAAAAATGCTGTAGGGGAGAAAAAAATTTTCTCTTCCACTTGAGTATCTTAAGGTTTGAGAGACCTTTTTTTTAGAAGGAATAACCATAAGAAGACAGGATGACTGAATTACTATTTATTTCCTGCTCACTGATGTCAAGAGGTCTATATTTCTATGAGGTACAGCTTGAAGCCTTAGAACCTAAGCCATACAAGCTATTGCAAAGCAAGCCTAGCGCGAAGCGCTATATTGCTTATTCATCATCCAAAGAATAATGAGTTTGTTGTCGAATATACTCAATGACTTCATGATAGGCTTGCTCATGAAATTTCGGATTGAGGACAATTTCTGTCTGACTATTGGGCAACCAAAAGGTCAACTTTTTATTCCCTGGATGATAAGCAAATAAACTGATCTGAATCAAATTGATAAAATAGTCATTGCGCTCATAGTGGAACTTGAGCCAATTTCTATCCTTCCGATTCTCTAAACAGTTATGAATATACTTTTGAACTTTCAAGTAACTTTCCAATTCCCCTTGGGGAGTCAGGACAATGGGCGTTTGACTATCGGGTAACCAAAAGGAAATTTTACCATTTGTGGCACAAATAAACGTATCTATGCGGTCTAAATCGATCACATAGATTTGACGTTCAAATGGAATTTTAGCCCAGAATGCCACCAGTTTGCCTCCAGATCGTGCTTATACTAAATTGGCTGGAAGTGGAGTTTTAGGAGTAAAATCTTCCTGTATTTCTGAAGTTCCCAAAGGTTCTCCTGTATAGTCTTGGGCAGCTTTGATAAACCCTTGAAATAGGGGATGGGGATGGCTAGGACGAGAGTGAAATTCAGGATGAAATTGACAAGAAATAAAGAACGGATGTTGGGGATATTCAATAATTTCCACTAACCGTCCATCGGGAGAAGTTCCACTGATCACATATCCCGTTTCCAAGAAAAGGTTGCGATAGGCATTATTAAATTCATAGCGATGTCGATGGCGTTCATAAATCACTTCTTTTTCATAGAGTTGGGCAGCTAAGGTATTGGGCAATATGCGGCAAGGATACAGTCCTAAACGCATGGTTCCGCCTAAGTCCACCACATCTTCTTGTTCGGGTAATAGGTTAATGACGGGGTTAGGCGTTTGGGGTTCAAATTCGGCACTATGGGCAGGGTTTAATTGGGCGATATTTCTCGCCCACTCAATGACGGAACATTGCATTCCTAAACATAATCCCAGAAAGGGAATTTGATGGAAACGGGCATATTCAACGGCTTTAATTTTGCCATCTACACCGCGAATGCCAAAGCCTCCAGGAACAACTAAGCCATGGATACCTTGGAGATGGGTTTCGGCTCCGTCTTTTTCTAAGTCTTCAGAGTTGACCCAGTGAATATTAACATGGGAGTTAATGGTGATGGCGGCGTGGCGTAGGGCTTCAATGACGGAAAGATAGGCATCGGTGAGGCGGACATATTTACCGACGATCGCAACTTCCAGGGAGCGAGTAGAATTAGAGAGACACTCGACGAGGCTTTGCCATTTCTGGAGTTGGGGAGGACGTTGCTCTAAACGCAATAAGTCAATGACTTGGGTGGCTAATCCTTCTTCTTCCATTCTCAAGGGTACTTCGTAGATGGTACTAACATCTTGAGCGGGAATCACACATCCGACGGGAACATCACAGAATTCAGAGACTTTGGATTTTAGGGAGTCGGGTAGGGGGCGATCGCACCGACAGACTAAAATATCAGGTTGAATGCCAATCGAGCGCAATTCCTTCACTGAGTGCTGGGTGGGTTTCGTCTTCATTTCTCCCGCCGAAGGAATCCAAGGTACGAGGGTAACATGGATATAGAGCACCTGATTGCGCCCTACATCTTTGCGGAATTGGCGAATCGCTTCTAAGAAGGGTTGAGATTCAATATCACCAACTGTTCCACCAATTTCGGTAATCAGCACATCTGGGGTAGAGTTGCGAGCAACACGATGAATGCGTTCTTTAATTTCATGGGTAATGTGGGGAATTACTTGTACCGTTCCCCCGTGGTAGTCTCCCCGACGCTCTTTATTAATCACAGCTTGATAGATAGAGCCTTGGGTAACACTATTGAGGCGAGACATGGAGGTATCGGTAAAGCGCTCGTAGTGTCCCAAATCTAGGTCAGTTTCTGCTCCATCTTCGGTAACGAAGACTTCCCCATGCTGAAAAGGACTCATCGTGCCGGGGTCTACATTAATATAGGGATCAAGTTTGAGGATAGAAACAGAATAATCCCGTGATTTGAGCAGTCGTCCTAAACTGGCGGCGAGAATTCCTTTACCAATACTGGAAACTACACCCCCTGTGACAAATACGAACTTGGTCATGTTCTGAACTCTACCCTATTCTTTCGCTTCCCATTTATTGTGCCACATCGTGCTCGATCATTAGACTTCTTCGAGAAGTCAGGGAATAGGCATTACTCCATTGCTATTTATTTTCTGCCCACTTATACAACAGCATCTATTATCGATCCTTAATCTGGAGGGTTGATGTCTTCTGGGTTGAGTCCTAGAGACTTGATATAGGCTGCAAGTTGCTCGGCTTTCTGTTCAGCGTCTTGAGCGCGTTGGCGTTGTTGCTCTAGCTCCTGTTCAGCATCTTGAGCGCGTTGGCGTTGTTGTTCTAGCTCCTCATCCCTCTCTTGGAGCTGCTCACTAGGAGTGGGAATCCAGTTTCCTTGGGCATCATACCACCGGAGCCAGAGTCCTTCTCTATAGTCATAGATACCTTGCCATAGGCCTAAGCCTAGGTCTAACTCATTAAACCAGATACGGCGATCGGGAAGGAGTTGTTCTTGGTAGCGAGCGCCTTGTAAGCGAAATGCCCGCAACCGGTTTTGATAGCGGTCATAAACCACATAATAGGGAATATGCAAGATTTGTTCGTAAACTTGCCATTTGGTGGGAGGTTCGCCACTTTTGCGCTGGGTGCGTCCTAAGTCTTCTGCTTCGGTTCCCGGAGAGAGCAGTTCGACAACAAGGTAGGGAATGACTCCTTCTTGCCAGATGACGTAACTCCAACGTAGCGTTTCTTGGTCGGCGGAGGGAGCATTATCTAGAACTAAAAACCAATCTGGACGTTTGTACCAGTTGGTATGGCGGGAGTCATAGTACAAGTTTAGATCGGTGGCAGTGAAGCATTGATCGGGCCAGTATTCGGCGGGTTTGCACGTGAGGCTTAAGAGGTGGGGTTGAAGGTCATGGAATTCGTCGGGCAAACCGGGTTCCTCCGGGTTTTCACTAGGTAGATCGTACATGGTAGGTAAGGGGTTTTGCCAAGGTGGGGTGCGATCGCCAGAAAACATAATTCACACTTGTTGAAATAATCTTCATCATAGCGCTGGGCACTAGGGAATGGGGAATAGGGAATGGGGAGTGAGGAGCTGCTCTTGTGGTATTCTCTCTACAGAAAGTATCTGGGCTGAAAGGATGAGGATGATTGATCAATGAACAACCAATATACAGGAATTACAAACTATTATGATCTGTTAATGAATTCTGGTTATTACGATTATACTAGCCTGGCTGAGGAGGCTTATTCAGTTCTTGGTAGAGGTTGTCAAATTCTTGAGTTAGGTGTTGGGACAGGGCTACTAGCAGAAGAGTATATTGCCCTAGACGAAACCTGTCAGTTTACAGGTATTGATATTACTACATCTATGCTGAAGCTGGCCCAGAATCGTCTAGGCGATCGGGTTGATTTGAGAGAGGCGAATGCCCTGACTATGGAGCTAAATAGGACGTTTGATGCCATGCTTTCTAATGGGGGAGTATGGGTATTTCTAGATTGGGGCGATCGATTAGAACTAGCCAGTCATTTATCTGATTATGAACAGAATCTGCAAGGGTTACACAATATTGTTCATCATCTGCGAGAAGGCGGATTGATATTACTGAATCGACAAAAACCGGGAGTTAACTTCGCTAAAAAGTTGCCTGGAGGAATCACGTATTCCCAAGTTATTGAACCCATAGAAGATAACCCAGAGTACCGTCTTCATAAAAAATGTTATTCTTTTGAGAAAGATGGACAACTATTAGCTCAAGAAGAGTTAACAATGCTATTTTTTAAGCAAACTCTCTATCCATCATTATTCCAAGAGGTAGGTCTTGAGATTGACCAGAGTAAGTGTTGTCGTAACTTTATAACGTATCAAAAGCAGTCATCCGATCGCTAGAGTGGAATTAAGGGACAACTATTGGTAAGATAAGTATTGATCGAGTCGATCGGGAATGCTATTAAGGTAGTCTAAGGAAGGAATTTCAAAAATATAATCTTGTAATTTATCAATTTGTACAGGAGAATTGAGGACTTGACCTAAGTCAAAGGGGATAACAACAGGATGATGACTTACCGCATAGCCAATTTCTTCAATACTAGAGAGCTGACTAGCTCCATACACTCGGCGATCGCCATTTTCATTGCATACTCCTGCCTCTACTGTATACCAGAATAAACTGCCGATAGCTGATTTGAATTTGGGGTAATCTAAGTATTTTTGACTTGTTTTTTGTATTAAATTAGAATAAGGAGGGAAAAACAGTAAAGGAATATGCCCAAAAATATCATGCCACAGATCGGGGACTGGAGAATAAGTAAAATCCGTTTGCGATCGCACAACTGTTGCTACAGGGAAATATTGATGGGATAATAAATAAAAAAATATACCAGGTTCTAAGAGTCCTTGAACTGGCCAGAGTTGCCAGCCAATAGACTGGTACAAAAAGTCAGATAATACTGTAATATTAGGAATATCTTGAATTAAAGGTAAGATACTCTTTAATCCTTCCATAAAATAGCAGGTTGCTCTCCCTTCAATATTAACTAACTGCTTTTGTAAAAGCTGTTGCCAATTGTTATAAGATTGCCTTGAATAGTCAGAAAAATCTTGATATGCTTTTTGCACTAAAACCATGTTGATTATACCCAGAAGTGTTACTGACAGAAGAGATGGAGAAATATTGTAAATGAAATAGATGTTATTGTCAACTTACTCTCTCAATCATTGACTCTGTTAATAAACTAACTCTTATGATTCCTAATTTAAAACCAAGCTATACCCTACATCGTAATTTTCGCTTACCGATGGGATTCCCTCCCGAAAATTTTGATTCAGCCCTAAATTATAAAGCCCAAAAAGGGGATACTTTTATTGTTACCTATCCCAAATGTGGTACTACTTGGGTACAGAACATACTATGGATGTTAAGTCATCAAGGTCAACCCTTCCCAGTGGGCAAACAAATTAATCGAGAAGTTCCTCACCTTGAAGAATTTGGTGCAGATTTTGTCAAAAATTCTCCTCAACCCCGATTTATTAAAACGCATTTTCCCTACGATCTAACTCCCCACCATCCTGAAGCAAAATACATTTATATTGCTCGTAATCCCTTTGATTGTGTGGTCTCTTTTTATTACCATACCCAAGGATTTATCAAACATTATAATTTTGCTGAAGGTACATTTGATAGCTTTTTTGAGTGTTTTATGAAGGGAGAAGTGGACTGGGGAGACTATTTCGCTCATTTGCTGTCCTGGGTCGATCGTAAAGATGAAGAAAACCTTCTTTTCCTCACCTATGAATCCATTCAAGAAGATACCCGATTGGCAGTGATTAAGATGGCTGATTTTATTAGCCCTGATTATCGGAAGATAGTTGAACAAGAACAAACCTTAGAGGCTATAATTTACCATGCCAGCTTTAGTCAAATGAGTAAAGATCAAAGTCGTTGGTCTAGTGAACGTCCGGACACACTTACTCCTTTTATCCGTAAAGGTAAAATTGGAGATTGGAAACGTCATTTTTCTGCCGATCAACAGAATAGATTGATGAAAAAGTTCCGAGAAAAAACAGCAGGAACAGCCGCTTTGAGCCTTTGGGAATTATCCTTATTTTCTGGATTATAATAAGGTCACCTTGATTAATTCATTTTTGAACAGGACAAGATGATAATGGTGTGGAGATCGAGGAAAGCATTAGTAGCAGGACTTTCTGGGAGCATCCTTTTGACCGGCAGTGTCTGGGCTGAAGTGCGTTCGATGCCGAGTTCTGTAGAGCGCTTGGTAAGAGATTATATGAATCATACTCCAGTTTCGGCGATCGCTCCCAATGGCACTCTAGAACAAGCTGCTCAATTTCAGCAACAATTTGTACAAGCCCTCATTCCCCAACTTGGGCCCATTGTCGGCTATAAAGCCGCTTTAACCAGTCCTGTGGCTCAGGAGCGCTTCGGGGTTTCCCATCCTCTGCGGGGAACTTTATTAAAAGAAATGTTACTCTCGAGTGGTGCAACTGTTCCAGTCAACTTTGGCGCTCGTGGCGTATTTGAAGCGGATTTGATGGTGCGCGTGGGAGATGCGAAGATCAATCAAGCGAAAACTCCCCAAGAGGTATTAGAGAGTTTAGATGCTGTCATTCCCTTTATTGAATTGCCCGATCTGATGTACGATCGCACCATACCCTTAAATGGCCCCGCCTTAGTCGCTATCAATACCGGAGCCAGGTTAGGGGTTTTGGGGGAACCGGTAGCACTCGAAGGGACTCCCGAATGGGAAAAGCGGTTAGGCTCCATTGCGGTAGTCATGGAAAATGGCAAAGGAGAGACGTTATCGGAGGGGAGCAGTAGCGCTTTATTAGGGCATCCCTTGCAAGCCGTATTATGGCTAAAAGAAGATTTGAGAGCTGCTGGAATTGATTTAAAACCGGGAGATTTGTTATCTTTAGGAACCATTACCCCCTTAACTCCGGTAAAAGAGGCCATGATAATTCGAGCGCGATATGAGGGTTTGGGGGAAGTGTCGGTAACGTTTAAGTAATTAATCTTGAGTTTAAACAGCCGTTTTCATCCATGCAGACAGGGCTAAACAGCCCCAACCGATTAAAAATGCTACACCACCCAAGGGGGTAATGGCTCCAAGAATTTTAACTCCAGTGACACTGAGGGCATATAAGCTACCGGAAAACAAGAGAATTCCAGCGACAAATGCCCATCCGGCTGTCACCATCCAAGTATTTCCAGAAGGAATAAAACTCAGCAATAGGGCAACCAGGATAATGCCGAGGGCGTGATACATTTGGTACTTGCTGGCGGTTTCAAAGATTTCCAAGGAGCGATCGCTTAGTTGATCTTTAAGTGCATGGGAGGCAAAAGCGCCGGCAGCAACGGCGATCGCTGCGAATAACGATCCTAACGTCAGAAAAACTTGACTCATTTCCCTCTCTCCTATCTTTGCATCATTTCTTAATTATAGATGAAACATCAGGGCAATGATTATAGCCTCTTAATTCCTCTCCTTTTCCTAATTCATCTGCTAGTTTAAACAAATCCAGACGGTTCAGTATGGAGGCAGTAATTGGGCGTTTCGCATCCCAAAAAATAAATGCACTAAAAAATTCTTGTGCAATCTGTGAGTTTAATAATTGCTCTAGTAGAACGGCTTCTGATTCAGTTTTACAAGCAATAAAATAACAAGTATCATCAAGCATAACCGGTTTTCCTTCATGGGCTGATATCCGACAGAAACTTATTTTTTTATAGAGTCCAGAAATCGCTACTTTCCAAGGCGAAAAGGAGTAATCACCAACTCCAAAAATAGAAAAGGAAGGTTTCCCTCGATAGATTGAGCTTTTTCGCCGCTCGAACAACTCTTTATATTCAGTTAAATAGTGCCAAGTCAACGGTGCGTGAATAGCAATAGAGTCAGTTTCAGCTCCGACTTTGCTTTGAGTTACCAAGAGATAACGCGAAATCTCTTGTTTTTTTTGATGAGCAATATCGGAGCTTTTTAATAGAGGATACAAATAAAAACGTTCCAGATTAAGAGCTTCCCCTAATCCATTTTTGAGATGGGGGAATTTTCCCGTTAGTTCCATGATTTTAGAACAGTCGTGTTTAATCCCCGATCGCCATTGATAAATATTCTGTCCTTGAAGATGTTTCCATGTTTTCAGATATTCTAAATTGGCAATCAACTGTCCTTCATAAACCCCGAAATTTGACTGATTAACGGGATTTTTAATGCCTTGATAAACCGAACAGCTATAACTAGATATTCCCGGGCCGATATAACACAGAAGTAGACCCGCATTCACGGTGGCATTAAAATGTTTTTTTGTGTCGCATAGATAAAGTTCAGATCGTAGAATAGGCAACTGACTTTTATGACCGTATTGAATGATTTTACGGGCAACAACTGTTTTTGTTAGTAGGGCAACCCAACCTGATTTTTTCTCTAGAGAGTCTAGAATATAGCGCCACATCCATTCAGAAATATCAAAGTTACTTTTACCGGTCAATGCATCTAAGCCCTTGTCTTGATCGCTGTTCTTTTTTTTCGGTATATTTTCACTCTCCAAACTTCCCAGAAAAGAATTGGTTACCCAAGGAGGATTGCCAATAAATAAAATAGGTTCTGGTAATTGAGTCGTGATCCTTTTCCAGTCCATATTAAAAAAATTAGCCTTGACTACTTTTATTCGATCGGCATAAGGCTGATTATACACTTGATTTTTTAGATGTTGGATATACCGATCGTTGATATCATAGCCCAGACCAATTTCTGCACAATTAAACCATTCCATAGCCGCCATGAAAAAATTGCCTTGACCACAAGTTGGCTCAATAATTGATTTAGGTCTAACTCCCTTCTGATACAGCAATTCACAGATTTTACAAGTGAATTCCCAGGGCGTTTGAAAATCACCATATTCCTTTTTTCTATGTTGACTGATTCTCATCTTATAAAACTCGAATAATTCCTGGTATATTACTCGCTTCAGCAATCACACGGCGATACTGAAGTCTCCATTGTAAGGCATTGGAAATGGTTAAATAGCCTAAATTAGGAGGGTGATGCAAAATTTCTTCAGCCAGTTGTTCCGCTTGAATGTCATCGAGAGGAAGCATCCGCTCGGCAAAGAAAGCGAGTAAGTCATCTAGGTTAGCATTATTTTCTAAGAGTTTCTGAATTCCCTGTGTTGTTTGGTAGTCTGCTGTCTTTTCTCTGGTTACCAAGACTGAGTGTAGTATTTTTAGCTGACCGGTCTTGGTGTTGGAGTCATCAGTCTTATCATAGACAAAAATTAGTAAGTTATATCCCAACCCATATATTTTTTGACGTGCAGATTTGAAAGGACAAGAGGATTGGGGTTGCCGATAGCTGGTTACTTTCATATCCACATTTAATCCAGGAAAATCAATACCTTTAGCTGAACTGCCTCGATCGAAAGTGTAATGGATTTCTAGATACTTTTGAAATTTATGCTCGAAGTAGGTTCCTAGGGCTTTACCATCCGTGATACCATAGAGAGAAGATTCATGATGATCAGACTCAATTTCCGCAAAAAGTTTTGCTTCTTGACATAACCGATCGAGAATTAATATGGGTTTCATAATGACTGGATCAATATTCGGTAAATTATCTTAAGCTTAGAGGAAAAAAGCGAAACTTAGGGTACTCTGAAAGTTAGCTTTATGTATGCTTACTAGCTATGGTTAACGATATCAATTGGAAAAAATTACAAAATGGCTCGGATATTCGAGGGGTGGCACTTCCCTTGATCCCCGATGAGCCGGTTAATTTAACGCCCGACGTTTGCCGTAAAATTGGTCAAAGTTTTTGCACTTGGCTCAGTCAAACTTTAGAAAAACCAATTACAGAATTAACTCTAGGGTTGGGACGCGATAGCCGTATTTCTGGACCAGAATTGATCGATGCGATGATGGAAGCGATCGCCGCCCTGGGTGCAACAGTGTATGATTTCGGACTGGCTTCGACCCCTGCCCTATTCATGAGTACAGTAACTCCTGGGTTTATGTGCGATGGGTCAATCATGTTGACAGCTAGCCATCTCCCCTCAAATCGCAACGGGTGTAAATTTTTTACGGCTAAAGGGGGATTAGAAAAACAAAATATCAGTGAGATTCTGAGCATTGCCTCCGAAACCCACTTTACACCCGCACCTACCCCCGGAATCATTACCTCCAAAGACTTTATGAGCGTTTATGCCGGTCAACTGGTGCAAAAAATCCGGGAAGGCACGAACCATCCCACCAATTTTGAACAACCCCTGAAAGGTCTCAAAATTGTCGTTGATGCCGGTAATGGTGCAGGGGGATTTTATGTCAGTCAAGTCTTGCAACCCTTGGGTGCAGACACCACAGGGAGTCAATTTCTTGACCCAGATGGCCATTTCCCTAACCATGTACCGAACCCCGAAAATGGCAAAGCAATGGATGCTATCTGTAAAGCGGTCACGGAGAATCAAGCGGATTTGGGGATTATCTTTGATACTGATGTAGATCGCGGGGGAGCCGTAGATGGCACGGGTAAAGAACTGAACCGCAACCGTCTCATTGCCCTCATTTCTGCTATTGTGTTACGGGAACATCCCGGATCGACTATAGTTACGGACTCCATTACCTCTGATGGTTTAGCGAAATTCATTACCAAAGACCTCAAGGGAACTCATCATCGGTTTAAGCGTGGGTATAAAAATGTGATCAATGAAGCCCAACGATTAAACGCAGAAGGTCAGGAATCTTGGTTAGCTATTGAAACCTCCGGTCATGCAGCAATGAAAGAAAACTACTTTCTTGATGATGGAGCTTACTTAGTCAGTAAACTGGCGATCGAATTGGCAAAAGCGAAATTAGAAGGGCGATCGCTCAATGATTTAATCGCTAACCTCAAAGAACCTGTCGAAAGCCAGGAATTCCGTATTAAACTTGCCCTGGATGACTTCAAACCCTATGGTAATCAGGTGATTGAAGCCTTGCAAACCTTTGCTAACGCTCAACCGAACTGGAGTGTAGTTCCCAATAACTATGAAGGCGTGCGAGTTTCCTGCACTGCTCCAGAAGAAGATGGATGGTTTCTCTTGCGTTTGTCCCTCCACGATCCGGTGATTCCCCTGAATATTGAATCCAATGTTAGCGGTGGTGTGGTCAAAATTGCCCGTAAACTGCTCGCATTTTTCCAATCCTTTGATGCCCTAGATCTTTCAACGATGAAGTAATATCATATTCGGCTAATTCATTATAAAAGTCATTGCGAATTGACATACATCTGTAGGGGCAAAAAATTTTTCACTCCTACTGTTGTAATACCCTTTCCCTATGAAGCTCAGCTTCATGGGAAAGGGTATGACTAGATTTTCTAGTTTCTGTTAGGAAAAAATGTCGCGATCGCCGATACTGCAAGAGTTCTAGAAGTCAGTCAAGACAAATATTTTCCCAGTTTGACAGAAGAGGGATAGTTTGACGCTTCGGTACTTCTTCCTCCCCAGACACTCGCCAGTTCAGCTAGGTTCACGGTTTTAGCTCGGAACACAACGATAATGAACAAGGCGATCAAGGAGAGTCTGTCTCCATGCCAGCCCAGATGGGATCGTCATTGCTCTCGAATGGAGTCACTGTATTGCATGAGGGTCTGATTAGTGTTGTGCTAACTTCCATCAAACCCTCTCCTTGCATCCTTTTCAACTTTTTTGTCCTGTACTGAGATTATCAACGCATCCTACAATTTTGTTGATTATTAACTGTGATAATCCCGTCCTGAGCCGTAGTGCCAACTATCAAGCCAACGATGATAGGTGTATAATTGCTCTGGAGACAAAAATTTGAGATAGCGTTCTAAGGATTTACCGATTAAATCTAAGAGAGTATAACTGGCTAAATTCTGATAATGGAGCGTCCAATTGAACAAAGTAGACAAACCAACTTGAGGAATTATTTTTAGAACAGAAATGGGTTGCTGAATCCAGGTTTGAAGTAAGGTTTGGGTTAAGCCAGGAAACTGAACCACATCTTGGAGAAAGGGATATAAGACTTCATTACCTGCTTCTTCCATGATGGCAAAAACACCACTGAGTAAGTCATTGGGAGGCACAAGAAAGTCTTTACTTTCCATTTTTAAACTCATAGAGCGCTGGAAGAGCCAAGTGACCGATAAACTGGGTTGATAGGGTTGGAGAAGAGTTAAGTCTTTCTGTTTGAGAGTATCGAGGGTTAAGGCTTCTTCAATACCCAAGGTTAAACGCTTTAAGTGACGGATCATGGCTCCAAAACCACCAAAACTGAGGGGGGACTGGCTGCCGCTACTATCACCGATGGGTAAAATACGGTCAAAGGGCAATTTAAGGGGACTGTTTTGATAACAGGGAAAAAAGCCAAAGAGGGCACGTTGAAAGGTGAGTTTATCGAGGGAAATATTTTGGTATTCTGGCAGCAAGCGCAAATATTCCTCATAGAAAAATTCGAGGCTAAATCGGTCAGGATGGGCATCTAAGTAGGTAAATAAATAGGTGGTGCGACCATCTTTTGCCGGAAAAGCTTCCCAAAAATATTGACAGTGATTGATAGGAGGAGTGAAGGAGACAAAGAGATCTCCAGTGTCACTTTTAGGATATCCTTGAGCGACGCTACCAACGACTAAACAAACGGCATCGGGTTTTGCTCCTGCTCGCGCTTGTTGGCTAATAGGGGAAAAGTGACCCATGGCATCTAGGAGTAAGCGAGCGTTAAGATAGAGATCGCCCACTTTAACCATAACTCTATCTGGATAAATGGTTGCTCCTTGAAATAGTGTTTGCTCTAATAGGGTTCCTCCCGCTGCTAGAAAACGCTGCTTGAGAGACTCCAACAGAAATACCGGATCGATACCAATATTGAGGATATCGTTAACCCAAATATCGTCACCACCCGGAAAACTAACCCGAGCTGGGTTATACTCAGTGGCGATCGCCTCCTCTAACTGTTCTGGAGTCAGTAGCCCCAACTCTACCAAAACCCCTAACTCCCGACGGGAAATATTCCACTCCTGTATCCTGCCACGCAAAATTCCCCGCTCTACCACCGTTACCTGTATCCCACGCAACTGCAAGGCACAGGCCATCATAATCCCTAATGTGCCCCCACAAATGACCACGTCCGTGTCTAGGGGTTGATGGGGACTAGAACCTTCTCGATCTGCTACAGTAACGACTGGGGAGACAGGAATCTTGCCCGATCGCAAACTCGACCAAAGCCCATCCACCTTTCGCAACCCTCCCAGCACATCCCCTGGTAATTGGGATAAAATTTCTTCAGTTTTGCTCATAGCCTTATCATCAGTAACCCCGGATCTAGGGTAACGTGCTTACGCCACAAATTCTTGTAACATCCAAAAACCTTGGTGTTGTCGTTGTGAGAAATGCTGCTATGTATTTGCTGGTTTTTGTGCTTATGGAGATCGAGAAAAAGTAATTAAAGCTTTTGGGAAAGACCTCTTCGTTATGGAAGAAAATTTACATATCTGGTCAGAATTACTGGGATTAAAAGGTTATATACCTTGGGAATGTGTAGGAATGCCCGAGGAAAATCAACTTTATTTTTACAAGCTTTATCAACAAGGGGTAAGAAATCAGGCGATTACCCTGTTTGAAAATGAAATTTTGATCCCCTTACAAAATAGGGGGAACTCTGTAGAAGATTATTTCCAGCAAATTCAGAATCAGTTCGGTCAAGTTGATGAAAATCATCATACTATGCCTGAATGGTTGTGGAATAAAATCCGTCCAGTTTTAGAATAAATACTTGTTTGTGTCCATAGCGATCGCGTTAGAATAATCCTAGATGTTGAAAACACAGACATAGAAACATTAGGATGAAATTTGCAACCGATCGCCTTTGGATGGCAGGGCTAGTATTGATTGTAGGCTGTACATCTCCAGAAGCCTCAGAACCGAACCCAGGGAGTGTTGCAGTCAGTTCTGTTGACTCTCCGTTAGCGAGCAATTTACCCGAACGTAAGACAGAAACCGTTTTTGTTGAGGGAGAACCACAAGAAATTACCCTCAAGCTCTATCAAGAAGACCAAATTCCCGTGCTTACCTATTACCCTGACAATATCAGTGTCAGGAGTGCGTGTAGCCATGAAGGATGCGGAGTATCTTTTGAGCTTCTTCAAGGTCTATCTGTATCTGGTTCCCCCACAGACGCACCCTTACGAGCTAGAGTACATGTATTTGTTCCCTCCGCAGGCACAACCTTAGAGGAGTTAGAAGCGGGAGTAACTGGAGATGGGGGAGTATTTGCAGGCAAAGGCTGGCAACAAGGAGTATCTAGCGGTTCACTTTCGTATCCTTGGGAGAAAAAGAACATGAACTTTTATCATTCTGAACAAAATCTTTTAGGTTCGGTGCATCTAGGTCAATCCCAAGGTCAGGCTTTCCGCGTTACTGTCGTTTTTCCTGGGGATATGGGAGATGGCTTTGCTCCCCGTGCTAATGTCATCCTTAACAATCTACAAGTAGACTCGATTCAATAATTGATCTTTTGTAAAATGCAAATCACTATTGAAATTCCTGACAAAATTGCCCATCAACTCGATCAAGATGAAGAACATTTATCTCATCATCTCTTGGAACTGATGGTTGCAGAGTCTTACCGTTTAGGTAATATCAGCACGGCTGAAGTTGGTCAAATTTTGAAATTACCAACGCGCTTGGCGACTCATGCTTTTCTCAAGCGTATGGGGGTCTATCTAAATTACGATCGAGCTGAATTAGAGGTAGATCTTCAAACCCTTGAGAGGTTTAGAGGTCAGTGATTGTTGTTTCTGATACTTCTACAATTTGTTATCTGCTGCTGATCGATCGCATTGATATATTGTCGATACTGTACCAAACCATTACTATCCCCCAAGCAGTAGCTGATGAATTAACGGCCTCCGAATCTCCACCTATTGTTCAATCTTGGATTGATCGACCACCGAATTGGTTAAATATTGAGGCTCCTGAAACAACTCAAGATCATGGGTTAGAAACCCTCGATTTAGGAGAGCGTGAAGCTATTCTATTGTCTGAACAACTGAGAGCAGAGTTGGTGATTTTAGATGATAAAGCGGCTCGGAAAATTGCTAGAGAGCGTGGATTAAACATAATCGGTCTTTTGGGAATTATCAAAGATGCAGCTTCACGTGGATTGCTTGATTTAGAGATAACATTCCAACAGTTGCAAAATGCGGGCTTTTGGGTTTCACCGAGTTTGCTCGACAGTTTACTCAGAAATGGGGAAATAGAGAGATAGGCACATTACCGATTAAAATTAAGCAGGTGAGTGTGATTAAATAACAGAACGTGAAAATTATTGTCATCGGTAGTGGAGGGCGAGAACATGCGATCGCCAAAACCCTCCTGCAATCTCCCCAAGTTCAACAAGTGGTCTGTATCCCAGGTAATGGGGGAACAGCCCGGTTAAAGCGCTGTGAAAATCTTCCCCTCAAGATCGATCAATTTCAGGCGATCGCCGATTATGCTAAAACCCACGCTATCGATCTAATTATTGTCGGCCCAGAAGCTCCCCTTGCCCTCGGTATAACCGATGCCCTGCAAAGCCATAACCTCACTGTATTTGGCCCCACCCAAGCCGGGGCACAAATTGAAGCGAGCAAAGCCTGGGCAAAAGCCCTGATGAGTGAAGCATCCATTCCTACTGCTGCCTCCGCCGTGTTTACCGATGAAACAGCCGCCCGTGCCTATCTCCAGAGCCAAGGCGCACCCATCGTGATTAAAGCGGATGGTCTCGCTTCTGGTAAAGGGGTAACTGTGGCCATGACCTTAGAAGAAGCAAACGCAGCGATCGCCGAAGCTTTTGCAGGTAAATTTGGATCAGCCGGTCAAAAAGTCGTGATTGAAGAATATCTCACCGGTCAAGAAGCCTCTATCCTAGCTCTGACTGACGGCGAAACCATCCGTCCCCTGATTAGCGCCCAAGACCACAAACGCATTGGTGAAGGGGATACAGGGCCCAATACCGGAGGCATGGGAGCCTATGCTCCTGCACCCGTTGTGACCCCAGAATTGAGCGATCGCATTAACCAAGAGATTCTCCTCCCCACCATAAAAACCTTAAAAAAATGGGAGATTACCTACCGGGGAGTCTTGTATGCAGGTCTGATGATTACCCCAGAAGGCGATCCCAAAGTGATCGAATTTAACTGCCGGTTTGGCGATCCGGAAATTCAAGCCATTCTTCCCCTGTTAGAGACTCCCCTAGAAACCCTACTCTTAGCCACTGCACAAGGAAAATTAGCCCAGCAAGAGATTACCTGGAAGCCTGGCGCTTGCGCTTGTGTGGTTGCGGCTTCTGATGGATATCCCGGTAGCTTTGAACAAGGATTCCCCATTACTGGCATAGAAGTGGCTGAAGCTCAAGGTGCGATCGTTTTTGAAGCTGGAACCAGCTTAAACGATAATCGCCCTGTCACCAGTGGCGGCCGAGTCTTGGGAGTCACTGGGGTGGGAGCAACCCACGATCTAGCCTTTGACAAAGCGTATCAGGCGATCGCCTCGATTTACTTCCAAGGTTTATACTACCGTCGAGATATCGGCCATCGGGTGCGGCAAAAACAGAGCCAGTAACCCATAATATAAACACGGCAAACAACTAAACCTCTTGTATAAGTGGGTAGAAAATGAATAGTAATGCAGTAATCATATATTCTTATGATTATTGCCTATTGCCTTTTGCCTGACTTCTGCAAGAAGTCTACTGTAGGTCTTCAGATCAATGTATCGGTATTATGGTGGCTTTACTGAAAAATATTAAAGGAGCGATCGCCCATTGGTGGTCAGAATTTACCCTGCAAACTCGACTCATGGCAGCCGCAACCCTAGCGGTATCCCTAATCATGAGTAGTCTAACCTTCTGGGCTGTCAATACCATTCAACTGGATGCTCGCCTCCATGATACCCGCTTTGGTCAAGACCTGGGACTCCTGTTAGCTTCTAACGTCACCCCCTTAGTTGCAGAAAATAACCTCACGGAAGTTGCTCGGTTTTCCCAACGCTTTTATAACAGCACCTCCAATATTCGCTATCTCCTCTACGCAGATCGAGACGGTAGACTCTTTTTTGGTCTCCCCTTCTGGGACTCAGAAGTACAAACGTCCCTGAGTATCGAGCGTCGAATTCAACTTCCGGAAAATTACATCACTTCCTCACAAATTCCCCTGGTTCGCCAACATCAAACCCCCGATGGGGAAGTGACTGATGTCTTCGTTCCCTTGATCGATGACAATCAATATCTCGGCGTATTGGCGATCGGTATTAATCCCAATCCCACCGTTGTCACCTCCTCTAACCTCACCCGCGATGTTACCCTAGCCGTTTTTGTCTCCATTTGGTCTATGGTCATTTTAGGAGGAGTCTTTAATGCTCTCGCCATTACCCAACCGATTAAAGAACTCTTAGCTGGCGTTAAAAGTATCGCTGCCGGTAATTTTAAGCAGCGCATTGATTTACCCTTAAGCGGAGAATTGGGCGAACTCATTTGTAGTTTTAATGATATGGCGGAACGGTTAGAGAGTTATGAAGAGCAAAATATTGAAGAATTAACGGCTGAAAAAGCTAAATTAGAAACCTTAGTCTCTACCATTGCTGATGGAGCCATCTTATTAGATACCGATCTCAATATCATTTTAGTTAATCCTAATGCTCGCCGCATGTTTGATTGGGATGGAGAATCCGTGGTGGGCAAAAACGTTTTACGCTATGTTCCTCCCCCCCTACAAGTTAAACTAACTCGTCCTCTCTATGAAATTGTCCAAGGGAAATTTTCTCCGTCTGATGGTGCATCTATCTATGAGTTTCGCATCACCTTAACCGAACCCGTTAAACGCACAGTGAGAATTTTACTCACGACCGTGTTATCCCATCGCGCCACAGGAGAAAATGCCCTATGTCAAGACTGCTTACACGATGCGAATGACACTTGTGTGGTTCCAGAACGCCCCCTAGCCCAAGAATGTGTCTTGTATGAGCATCATATTAAACCGAATTTAGAAAATGCAAATATTGGCAACTTGAAAGGGATTGCCATAACCGTTCAAGATATTACCCGCGAAGTAGAACTCAATGAAGCAAAAAGCCAATTTATTAGTAATGTTTCCCATGAACTGAGAACACCATTATTTAATATTAAAGGATTTATCGAAACCCTTTATGAATATGGAGAAGAATTGAGTGATGTGGAACGGCGAGATTTTCTGGAAACCGCCAATCATGAAACCGATCGCCTCACCCGGTTGGTCAATGATGTCTTAGATTTATCTCGCCTAGAATCGAGCCGCACTTATCATTTGGATGCAGTTTATGTGGGACAACTGATTGAGCAAACCCTACGCACGTATCAACTCAATGCCAAAGATAAAGGGATTGAACTCGGACAAGAAATTGAAGCCGATTTACCTAAAATTTGGGGCCATTATGATTTACTCCTCCAAGTCCTCACGAATCTAGTGGGAAATTCTCTTAAATTTACAGAGTCCCAAGGTAAAGTTATGATTCGTGCCTATTGTCCTCAGAGCAATCAGAACGTTGTCCGTATTGAAATATCTGATACGGGAATCGGCATTGACACGGAAGATCAAGCTGCTATTTTTGACCGGTTCTATCGAGTGGAAAACCGGGTGCATACGTTGGAAGGAACGGGACTTGGATTATCTATTGTTCGCAATATTATTGACAAACATAATAGTTGTGTACAATTGGTCAGTGAAGTGGGAGTCGGTACAACCTTTTGGTTCGATCTAGCCTTGTATGAGGAGGCGATCGAGCCGGAACCGGTCAGTTCCTTGGAACCTGTATATGGAGGATCTCCCATCAATACCTAACCTATTTTCCATTCCCTATTCCCCATTACCCAAAGGAGACCTTAAAACATGACCCATTCTTCTGACTCGGAAGCTATTCAGGAATTTCAAGCCGAAATGACGCGCTTGCAGGAAGAGTTAACCTTAAGAGATCAATTGGTACAACAGTTGTCTCAAGAACTGTTTCGCTTAGTGAAAGGAAACGCCTCATTTATCCCGGCTCAAACTGGGTCAGCAGATCAAACCGAAAATTTGCGATCGCTACAAGAGCAACTGCAAAAGGTGGAAGAGCAAGTACAGTTTTATCAAGAACAAATTCAAGAGCGAGATGGTGAGATTTATCAACTGCGCCAGTCCGTGCAAGAATTAAGCGATCGCTCTGGAATGCTCGAACAAGTCGTACAAGAACTTCCCCATCTCTATCGGCAAAAATTTGCCGAACGCATGGAACCCATCCGGGAAAAGGTTTCCCTCCTGCAACGGGAAAATAGGCAACTCCATGCTGAATTACAAAGCGTCAGTTATCGGTTAGCCATGAGAACCCGTAACCCGTCTCGCATTGATTTACCTAACTTTCCCATCACCTCTCCCCAAACCTAACCGATCGCCATGATCTATTCCTCTGTACAGATCGTTGTCGAGTCAGAGCGCGATCGCTCGGCTACTCTACCCATCAAATTACAGGACACCATACAACGAATTTCACCCAAGATTGACACAACGATTCAATCGATCCAAACGCTCAAAGCTTCAGAGGAGGTTTTGTTCTGTCCACTCACCCTCAATATTCCCGATCATCTTCCGTTTTTGGGTCAAAAAACTTACGAATATTGTCGCTCCATAGAGTCCTTGCAGCAAACGGTTTCCACCTGGGGATATCCGATCGGTGAAGGAAAAAATTGGTTACCAATTATTCTCAGCGCCAAAGGCCCGCTTTATGGTGAAGCGATTCAAAATGGGAACCTGACCTATCATCAACCCCTACATTTAGGCGATCAAACTCGTCAAACCCTCTACCAACTCGGTTATCAATTGCTGCGCCATATTCAAGCTATTCCTGGCGTTTATCTGCTTCAGTTTGGAGGCACATCCAATCCCTGCTTCGATCGCCTGATTCCGTTTCCTGATACCCCAGTCTTAGCCAGTTTGGGGGTTCAAGAGCCAGACTTACTCACCAGTTATTGGTATTGCCAAATCGGAACCCCCCTCATCGACTTGCAAATCAAACCGCTTCCTTCAAACAGCGCTTAATGCCATCAATTGATCCGGTTGAAACACCTCTAATACTTTTTCGTAGGAAGGGTAAATTTCAAATACACCTTCTAGTCTAGCGATATCTAATATTAATTTCACCTGTCCTGGAATATTGCACAGAACCAGGCGGCAACCCTGCTGGCGAGCTGCTTTGAGTCCATGAACCAATTTACCTAAACCCGCACTATCCATAAAACCCACCCCAGCCAAATCTAGACAAAGGATAGACATTTGAGAGGAGATCTCCTCAATCTGCCGAGAAATCTGTTCACCCCTCTGAGCATCAAAAGACCCTTGAGGGTGAAGAACCGTAAACTGACCCATTGCTGTACTTGTCATCGTGATTATCCTTTTAGTAAGTCCCTAGGAGGTTGAGTTCCTTGACCAATCTAAGATCTAAAGCTAAAAAAGTTGGTAAACTGAGTGACCGAACTCTAGCTTTAAGTAATCATACTCTAGCGATCGCCTCTTAAGACCTTCTTAATATAAGCGTGAAAATTGAGAATTGTCAGCCCCAAAAACAACACTTTCTCAGAACTTCACCAGATTACCCAAACTTTCCTG
The DNA here is from genome assembly GCF_017746735.1 of Roseofilum sp. Guam. Classification (NCBI taxonomy): domain Bacteria; kingdom Bacillati; phylum Cyanobacteriota; class Cyanophyceae; order Desertifilales; family Desertifilaceae; genus Roseofilum; species Roseofilum sp. Guam. Next base: position 71,275 of record NZ_JAGHZN010000013.1, read on the forward strand.
AAGCATTGATCCCCAATCCAGATTGACAGTACCTGGATTACACGCCAAGATCGAAAAAAGCTTAATCTGACAACGTAACTCATACGTTCTCTTCTCACCTACCTGGTTTGCATGTCCTTAGAATTTCTCTCACTCGATACAATTCAATCCCTCGCCAGTCAATACGGATACTGGACCATCTTCCTGGGCATAATGCTCGAAAATACCGGACTCCCCCTACCGGGTGAAACCATTACCCTCGTTGGTGGATTTCTAGCGGGTAGCGGTGAAATGGTATATTGGCGAGTTCTCATTAGTGCGATCGCCGGAGCGGCGATCGGGGATAGTTGTGGATATTGGATCGGCAGAACCGGAGGATGGCCCCTACTGCTCAAAGTAGGCAAATTCTTTCGAGTCGCTGAACATCAACTGGAAAATGCCAAAAGCAAATTTCAGCAAAATGCCGCTCGCGCCGTCTTTCTCGGTCGCTTCATTGCCCTGCTGCGGATCTTTGCTGGACCGATCGCAGGTATTGTAGAAATGCCCTATCCTAAATTCCTCCTCTGTAACGTTGCTGGAGCCACCCTTTGGGCAAGTGTTATGGTGAGTCTCGCGTTCTTTGTTGGTCACCTCATTTCCCTCGAGCAACTCATCGCTTGGGTGGGACAATTTGCGATCCTCGCCCTACTTCTCCTCATCGCTTGGATTGTCGTTCCCCTATGGCTAGAAGCCCGTGCCTCTGAAAACTGAATAAAAGATCCGGAGATTGGATTAGCGTACTGGAAAACTTTCCGGTACAATCAAACCAACTTCGGAACCTATGGTAAGAATTACTTAATTTTTGGAGGATAGAGCTATTAATACCGTGATTTCAACTAATGTCGCGCCTGTGGCAGCGGCAAAAACCCCTTCTATGCTTGAAATTGAAGGCAAATTCCGCTTAAGCGGCCAAGTGCAGATCAGTGGAGCCAAAAACTCCGCCTTAGCTATTCTCGCAGGCGTAGTACTTTGCTCCCAAACTTGCCGATTACGCAATGTACCCAACCTGGTTGATGTCAATCGCATGGGCCAGATTCTAGAATCTTTGGGCATTCAGCTCCAACGTCAGGGAGACACCCTAGAATTGGATGCCACTGACATCACTCAAGGACAAGCACCCTATGAAGTAGTTAGCCAACTGCGAGCCAGTTTCTTTATTATTGGCCCCTTATTAGCCCGTTTGGGTACAGCCCAAGTGCCCTTACCCGGTGGCTGTGCGATCGGCGCTCGTCCTGTAGATCTGCATGTGCGCGGACTCCAAGCCATGGGGGCCCATGTCCAAATCGAACATGGAGTTGTGAATGCCTATGCTCCCCAGGGTAAACTCAAAGGAGCTAAAATCTATCTGGATTATCCCAGTGTGGGGGCAACGGAAACCCTGATGATGGCAGCGACCTTAGCGGATGGGGAAACCTGTATTGAAAATGCTGCGCAAGAACCCGAAGTTGTAGATTTAGCTAACTTCTGTCGTTCTATGGGCGCTCGCATTAAGGGAGCTGGCACAAAAACGATTTGGATTGAAGGGGTTTCTCAACTGCATAGTACCGACTATGAAGTCATTCCCGATCGCATTGAGGCTGGAACCTTTTTAGTCGCGGCTGCCATTACCCAATCCGAATTGTTGCTCAATCGGGTGATTGCCTCTCACCTGACTCCAGTAATCGCTAAATTAGAAGAAACGGGTGCAAAAGTAATCAAAGAAGGAGAAAGACAATTACGCCTTCTTCCCGCAGAACGTATTTTACCGACAGACATTGAAACCCTTCCTTATCCTGGCTTTCCCACAGATATGCAAGCCCAGTTTATGGCTTTGCTCACCATAGCCGATGGTAATAGTATGGTCACCGAAACCGTGTTTGAAAATCGTCTACGCCATGTGGCTGAATTACAGCGCATGGGAGCCAATATCCGTGTTAAGGGGAATATAGCTATTGTTAAAGGTGTACCCCTGTTATCAGGTGCGCCGGTATTAGCCACAGATTTACGGGCTTCCGCTGCTCTAGTTGTAGCGGGATTAGCTGCTGAAGGCACCACAACCGTTCAAGATTTACAACATCTAGACCGGGGCTATGAACAGCTTGAAGTCAAACTGCGAAATCTAGGGGCCCGCTTAACCCGAATTGAAAGCGTCTCTTAAAAATTTTTGATCTTTGGAGTAACGGATTGAAATTTGTCCTGAAGGGTGCTGAACTAAATTTTCAGGATTACCATAGGAGGTGAAATGTGATTAAATTCCATCGATCGCAGATTTTAAGAGGTTATCCTTGTGGCTCTTTATGCTGAACTCCACCGACACTTAGGCGGTTCGGTCGTCCCTCGCATTCTCTGGCGCTATTTTCACCGTAGTGGCTCAGAATGGTCTGAGCAGTTTGCTGAGTATCCTGACTTTGAAGATTTCTATACCCGTCCTCGGAAAACCTTAGATGAATATTTAGAACTCCATACCTTAGTTGAGAAAACCCAAACTTTAGACACATTACCCTATTTTATTTATCGCTTGATTCGAGGGGCTTATGTGTTTGAAAATTTAGCCTATTTGGAATTACGCTATACGCCTTACCTGCGGACTCCAGAAGAGTATAGCCAGAACGATCGTATCGATCGCATGGCGGCTATTGTGGAAGCTGTAGGTCAGGCGAGCCAAAATCATAACTATAGTATTATTACAAGCCAGATCCTCTGTACCCATTCTCGTCTGCCTGATGAGGTAAATCGGGCGATTGTGGAACTTGCCGCCCAAATGCCTGAATATGTTTGTGGAATTGATCTTGCAGGTGGAGATGCCCATTATGGCGATCGCTTGTTGGAATTAATTCAGCTCTATGAGTATGCGCGATCGCTCGGCCTCAAAACAACCGGCCATCTCTACGAAACCCATGAGGGTTGTTATCCTGAACTACTCCCCTATCTGATGCGTATTGGCCATGGGATTCAAATTCCCCTCCACTACCCTCATCTCTTACCGCAACTGGCGAGGCAAGGGCAATGTCTAGAAGTATGCCCGACTACCTACCTGAAAACAGGAACTCTAGACGACTTAAGTGAACTGAAAATTGTCTTCGATCGCTGTTTTGATGCTGGGGTAGACATTGCTATTTGTACCGATAATGCCGGACTCCATAATGTTCGTCTACCCTTTGAATATGAAAACTTACTAACTTTAGACATCATCGACTTTGAACAACTCCAAGCCTGTCAAGATGCTTCATTCCGCCATGCTTTTGCTTGGCCTTACCCCGAACACCCAGCTTCTCTGTTAACGGGACTCTTGCAAAACGAACCCAACCTCAATCTAACCCCAGCCTTAACCTAGGAGTAATGAGGAGTGAGTAATGAGTAAAACTGGGTTTCTCTAGGGAAAAACCGTTTACCCATTACTTATTACCGATTAGCCTTGAGACTGGGCAATTAGGCTCCCCGTTTAAGCGCTGCTTCGACTTGGCGCAATTCCTGGTTAATCCGTTGTTTTAACTTTTCTGGAACCGGACGATTCGGATAAGAACTATAATGTCCTGCCAAACTGTTGAGTGCTGTGCGGATTGTGGTAAATGAAGTTAAAGTAGCCACAGATCTATCTCGACGATATCGAGACGCATATTGATTAATTAACTCCCTTGCCTCTGCTTGAGCCTCAGCCTTATTGGGAGCATCTTCAGGAAGTTCGATGGCCGTGCGTAGGCTATCAACCATATTCAAAGTATCTTGAGAATAGTTGCCTGTAATCACAGAAGGGGTGTTGGAACACCCAACCAAACCCATGATCGCCACTAAAATCAAGGGTAGCAATCGTGCAAAAAATCGCTTCATAAGGATCATCAAAAACTGCATCATTGAGATTTACTCGTCAGTTGATCCTATCGTGAATGGTGACGTTGGCGATCATTGGGTCGTGATTAATCTTATCCAAAGCGTCCACTGACATACTGCTGAGTGGCTTCTTCTTGGGGATTTTGGAAAATATCTTCTGTATTGTCATATTCGACTAAATACCCAAACCGTTTACCCCCTTCAATTGCTTTAGCGTTGAAGAAGGCAGTCATATCAGACACCCGCGAAGCCTGTTGCATATTGTGAGTCACAATTACAATGGTGTAATTTTCTTTGAGTTCATGGATCAGCTCTTCTACTTTCAGGGTAGAAATGGGGTCGAGGGATGCACAGGGTTCATCCATTAACACCACATCCGGATTAATAGCAACTGTGCGAGCAATACACAGGCGTTGTTGTTGTCCTCCAGACAGGGCAAACCCACTTTGGTGCATTTTATCTTTGACTTCATCCCATAGGGCCGCTTGACGGAGCGATCGCTCCACAATTTCGTCAATCTCTGACTTAGATTTACCTAACCCATTAATCCGCACACCATAGGCGATATTATCATAAATGGATTTGGGGAAAGGGTTGGGTTTTTGAAACACCATGCCAATCCGTCGGCGAACTTCCACTGCATCAATGTTATTTTCGTATAAACTTTGATCGTGATAGAAGATTTTTCCTTCTAACTTAAAGATGGGAATTAAGTCATTCAGACGATTAAAACACCTTAAAATCGTACTTTTACCGCATCCTGATGGGCCAATAAAAGCAGTTACACGATTTTTGGGGATGTCCATAGATACATCCCGAACCGCTTTAAAATCACCGTAAAAAATACTTACATTGTCAGTTCTTAAGACGGTTTCAGTTTTGTTCACTGTAGTTGAATCCGCATTTGTTGAATCTGCATTGGTCATGGTCTTTCCTCAATTCTTGAATAAACGTATAAACCTTAAAACTGACTTTGACGGGTGGCTAATCGAGCAATAATACTACTGATTAATACCAACATGACTAAGACTAAAGATGCTGCCCAAGCTAATTCTTGCAGTTTCAGATCAAAACTACTCGCAAAGTTGTAAACTAGCACGGCTAAGGATGGCGTAGGAGCCATCAAGCCTCTGGGCCAAAAATTAGAATTGAGTGCCGTAAATAGGAGGGGCGCGGTTTCTCCCGAAGCACGGGCAACCGCTAGGGTGACTCCAGTCAAAATGGCAGGGAGGGCAGCGGGTAAAACCACTTTAAGGACAGTTTGATAATTGGATGCTCCTACACCAACGGATGCCCAACGAATATCTTGAGGTACAATTTGCAGTGCTTCGTCGGTGGTCCGAATAATGGTAGGAAGCATTAACACCGATAGGGCTACGCCTCCTGCTAAGGCAGAAAAGGTTCCTGTGGTTAAAACAACTAAACTATATGCAAAGACTCCAGCAATAATGGAGGGCACACCACTCAGGACATTCGTGGCAAACCGAATTCCACGAGCCACTTTACGGGCGACTTGGCTACTCGAACTAAATTCAGATAGATAAACGGCTGCCAATACGCCAATAGGTACAGCAATTACGCTGGCAATGCCGACGGTAATAAACGTTCCTAGGATAGCGTTAGCAATTCCTCCTCCAGTTTGTCCGGCTGCTGGTGGCAATTGGGTGAATAGAGCTAGACTTAGGCGCGATCCTCCTTTAATAATCACATAAATTAAGACCGCAAATAGGGGCAATATTGTTAGTCCAATACAAATCCCAGAAATGGTTGTCATCACCCGATCAAATATGGCTCTGGGGCGGCTATTATCTTGGATTAGGCTACTGGCTAGGGACTTCGATTCTGTAGAAGGGTTCATAAAGTCAGGGAATAGGGAATAGGGAATAGGAAATAGGGAATAGGGGGAAATTTAGCCATTACCTATTAACCTAGTCATATTTGGCTTTGACTTGATTGACAATCCATTCAGCTAGCACATTGACGACTAAGGTCAGAATCATCAGAATCAAACCGGCGTACATGAGGGCAGAAACCTGTAGTCCAGAGGCTTCAGGGAATTGGTTCGCCATCAATGAGGCAATGGTATTACCGGGAGCCAAAATCGAGAGGCTCATTTTGTTAGAGTTACCGATGAGCATGGTAGCCGCCATGGTTTCTCCCATGGCTCGACCAAGAGCTAACATAATTCCGCCAACGATACCGGAGAAGGCGGCTGGCAGGAGAACGCGGAAAATGGTGACCCACCGGGTTGCACCGAGTCCTAGGGAGGCTTGTCGTAGGTCTGGAGGCAAGCTAGCTAGGGAATCACGGGCGATCGCCGTAATAATCGGTAGAATCATAATAGATAGGACTAATCCAGCCGGTAACATGCCTGGGCCAGCTAGAGGGGTGCTAAACAAGGGAAACCACCCAAAGGTGTTATGCATAAAGTCACCCATAGGCTTGATCAGAGGAATTAAGACGAAAATCCCCCATAATCCATACACCACACTGGGAATAGCTGCCAGCAGTTCGACCAGAAACACCAAAACAGTACGGATATTGACGGGAATAAAGTCTTCACTCAGGAAAACAGCCGTTCCCAGACCGAGAGGTACAGCAATCATTAGAGCAATGGCTGCACTCATCATCGTTCCGTAGATCATGGGCCAAATCCCATATTCATCTTGAACCGGGTTCCAGGCACTTTGGAAGAGAAAGGGAATACCAAATTGTTGCAGAGCATCAAGAGCACCCAAACCCACAGTGAGGGTGATGATAATTAGGATAGCGGCGATGGATAAGGCAAAAATAAAGGTAAGACCAATAAAACCTCGGTCTAAGTTTTTTTCTACATTAGAGCGCGATCGCCCAGATTCAGCTTTTGCTACAGAAACCATAGAATAACATTAATAACATAGGTGGGGAATCAAGGGTTAGGAGTAAGGGAGTCCCTTACTCCTAATCGCACGAGGAAATTGAGACTCTATTTCACTTCAATCTCATAATCTGGGCTAATGGAATCAGCAACCATGGCCACTTTTTCCCGCACGTTATCCGGTAAGGGAATGTAGCCCAAATCGGCACTAATCGTTTGTCCCTCGTTCAGACCATATTCAATCATGGCTTCGACAGACTTGGCAATTTCTGGATCATCATATTCCTTGTAGGCCAGCAACCAAGTATAGGTGACAATCGGATAAGACTCTTCCCCTTCTGGGTTCGTGACAAAAGCGCGTAAGTTTTCCGGTAATTGCACCGCTGCCAGGGATTGAGATGCTGCTTCATCAGTGGGATAAATAAAATTACCCGATTTATTTTCTAGGGATGCCATATTCAAGCCGGCGCTTTTGGCAAATCCTAGCTCTAGATAACCAATGGCTCCTTCTGTTTGCCTGACTTGGGCGGCTACCCCATCATTTTTGGCTCCACCAATACCAACCGGCCATTCTACAGTTTTGCCTTCACCAACTTGGTTTTTCCACTCTTCGCTCATGGCGCTCAGATTTTTAGTGAACACCCCTGTGGTTCCGCTACCGTCAGACCGATAAACTACGGTGATATTTGTATCTGGAAGAGTGATACCGGAATTAGCTGAGGCAATTTTGGGGTCATTCCATTGGGTAATATTCCCTAAGAGGATATCAATCAAAGCTTCTTGGGTTAAGTTGAGTTCATCAACACCTGGAAGGTTATAAGCCATTACCACACTTCCAGCGGTCATGGGGAGCATCAAAACGCCTTTGTCAACTTCAGAGATTTCATCATCTTTCATCGCTACATCACTGGCTCCAAAGTTAACCAAGTTTTGCATAAATCGTTCTACCCCAGCTCCACTACCAACCGACTGATAGTCAATCTGAAGGTTGGGGGTTGCATTACTAAAATCTAGGAACCAGCGTTGGTAAAGGGGGGCGGGAAAAGAGGCTCCGGCTCCCGTTAAACTGGTGTTACCGGCTAGGGCCAATTTGCTGGTGGATTTCGCTTCACCTCCACCTGTAGTGCTTCCCACTTGAGATGTATCATCTCCACCAGCACAGGAGGCTAAGGCTACAGCGCTCAGGGCTGCAATTAATAGGGAAATGCTTTTACGCTTGCAGTTAGAGAAGGAAAACATAAGATCAATCAAGTTTGAGATTAGGGCAATCTTCAGTGTACGAGAAGATGTTGATTGCAGGTTAACCCTTTATGGCGCTCTTTTGGTTAAGATTAGGTAAAATAAATATTAATAAAAAATTATTTTAGAAATAATTTATGATTCTTTGATCGGAGTTCAGAGTAAATCCGATCATGGATATATTAGTGGAAATTTATTTAAAAGTAATCACTGGAATTCTTTGATCAATTTGTTTTTTCATTCACGGTTGTTTTTATTTTAACAATAAGATAAAACCCGATGACTAATCTCTTGGTTGATAGAATCATCAAGAGAATCCCTAAAAACATATCTATGGAGAATCAAAAATATTAATCATTATTTAGACTCGATCCTATTGATCCCTAACTACATCATCTCCTAATCAATGCCATTATAAATCTCTATTTGTTTTTTCTCAAAGATAGTGTTTACTCTATATCTAATATCAGGTCAACCCGAAACCCCCTCAAGTCTATCTGAAAAATGCTAGAATTAATGTATCATTTGATATTTAACAAATAAATAGGAGAATTGTAAGGGAAAAAGTTGATGATTGATTCAAAAGTTCCATAGGGATTTTCGCAGTGCAACAACATCTTCAACAATTTCAGAAATCTATCCGACAAACAGACCCTTTGCATTGGCACGAGGGTCGGATGACAACTGAGATCAATTATCAGGAACGTTTTTTTAACCTGTCCCTAGAACTCCTATGTCTGATTGACTTTCAGGGGAATCTACAAAAAATAAATCTGACATGGGAAACGACATTAGGATATAGCCCAGAAGAATTATCTCAACAAAATTTCTTGCAGTTCATCCACCCAGAGGATAAAAAGCCTACTCGCCTGGCGTTAGAGCGATTAGTCTCAGGACAACCCCGCCTTGATTTAGAAAATCGATATCGCTGTCAAGATGGCTCCTATCGATGGATTGCTTGGACTGCGGTTCCCGAGCCAGATGAGGGGTTAATTTATATGGTGGGTCGGGATATGACCGATCATAAGCAGGTGGAGATTGAATTGCACTCCCGTTTACAACAGCAAGCTGCGGTTTCAGAACTGAGCCAGAAGGCTTTAGAGGATCGCGATCTTGATGCTGTAATGCAAACAGCCGTGGAGTTGGTCAGTGAAACTCTATCGGTAGACTATAGTGCAATCTTGGAATTGTTGCCGAATTATCAGACGCTGTTGCTCCGGTCAGGGGTAGGGTGGCAAGCTGAATTGGTGGGTCAAGCGATGTTAAGCGCTCAACCCACTTGTCATGCGGGGTATACTTTATCTCAGGGAAAATCCATTATTGTGGAGGATTTGCCGGTAGAAACTCGGTTTAGTGGTTCTCCTCTGTTGCATAATCATCGGGTGGTTTCTGGGGTGAGTACGATTATTTCGGGGATTCCAGGTTCTGATGGGCCGTTTGGGGTGTTAAGTGTGTATGCGAGGGAGTATCGCCCATTTACCCAGGAGGATGTGTCGTTTTTACAAACGATCGCCAATGTGCTAACGAGCGTGATGACTCGCCTACAAGCCCAAGATCAATTAAATTTGATGGAGCGGGCGATCGCCTCTAGCAATAATGGCATTATTATTACTGATTCCACTCAACCGGATAATCCGATTGTTTATGTCAATCCAGCCTTTGAAGAGATTACGGGATATAAGCGAGAAGATGTGCTGGGTCAGAACTGCCGTTTTCTGCAAGGGATTTACCGGGATCAAAATGCCCTTGATGAAATTCGTCAAGCTATTGAACAAGGAACAGAATGCCATGCCATTCTGCAAAATGTGCGTAAAGATGGTCAACTATTTTGGAATGAAGTGCGGATTTCGCCGGTTTTTAATACCCAGGGCCATCTGACCCACTTTATTGGGATTCAAACTGATATCAGCGATCGCAAACAAGCGGAAGAACAACTCGAACATCATGCCTTTTACGATCATCTTACCAATCTTCCCAACCGCGCTTTGTTTGTTGAATATCTACAACGAGCCATTGAAAAGACCCAAAAAGACTCCAATTATCAGTTTGCTGTCCTATTTCTCGATTTAGATGGCTTTAAGAAAGTCAATGATAGTCTGGGTCATTTAGTAGGAGACTTATTGTTAATGGCGATCGCCCGTCGTCTAGAAAACTGCCTCCGTCCAAGCGATCTACTGGCGCGACTCGGAGGAGATGAATTTACCATCTTCCTGGACAAGATTCACACTCTTCAAGATGCCACCAAAGTCGCTCAACGAATATTAAGTAAACTCTCCAATCCTTTCCACCTCAATGGTCATGAAGTCTTTGCCAATAGCAGCATCGGAATTACCCTAAGCACGATCAGATATGACCAAGCCGATGATATCCTCCGAGATGCAGATTTAGCTATGTACCAAGCTAAAACGGCGGGTAAAGGACGTTACGCTGTCTATAATACCCTTCTCCATACCCAAGCGGTTAACCGCCTTAAATTAGAAACAGACCTCCGAGGAGCCATCGATCGCCAACAATTGCACCTTTACTATCAACCCATTGTTGACTTAAAGACCAGCCAACTGACCGGTTTTGAATCGCTTCTACGCTGGTATCATCCCGAATGGGGATTTGTTTCTCCCGCTGAATTTGTTCCTGTGGCTGAAGAAACGGGGTTAATTTTACCGATTGGAACTTGGGTTCTGGAACAGGCCTGTCAGCAATTGCACCTTTGGAATATCCAATTTCCCGATCGCTCTCCACTGACAATGAATGTCAATCTGTCTGTCAAACAGTTTGCCCAACCCGATCTAATCGAACAAATCGATCGCATTCTAGAGGCAAACCAGATTGAAGGGAAATTTCTCAAACTAGAAATTACGGAAAGCGCTATTATTGATAATTCTAAGGTAGCTAATCTAATCTTTCAACAACTGAAAGCCCGTCAGATTCAACTCTGTATTGATGATTTTGGTACGGGTTATTCTTCCTTAAGCTATCTGTATCGTTTCCCCGTTCATACCCTAAAAATTGACCGCAGTTTTCTCAACAATCTAGATTCTAAGGCTTCATCTCACTATCGAGAAATTATTAAAGCCGTGATTAATTTAGGTCATAATTTAGGGATGGATATTGTTGCTGAAGGCATTGAAAAGATTGAACAGCACAAACTTCTGCAACAATTCGGGTGTGAATATGGTCAAGGTTACTTCTACTCTAAACCGATGACAGCACAAGCGATCGCCAATTTATTAGCCCAGCCTTCAGCTCACGGATTAGTCTAATCCCAGTTCTCGCTTCAGGCGGTTAATCGAAGACTGATCGATATAACTCTGGGTTTGAATTAATCGAGGAGGGCGAATAATATCTTCTCTGGCTTCTTGGAGGGCAGCTTTAACTGCGTCATAACTGGCAACGTCACTGACTACATACTGAACCGTCCTCACCATAGCATTAAGTTTATAGCGATCGTCTCGATGAGCGGTCATCACCAACACCTCCTCACCGCGCAAACTATGAATAATCACTTCAACAGCGCGTAAAATTCCATGGGAGAGACTGACTACTCCAAAATATGTGCCTTTAGGTAGTCCTTTGACTAATTCAACTTCGGGGGCATAATCATAGATTTCTACAGGAACTACCCGCGCTGATTTGGGTGCAGCAATGTTTTCTGCATCGCCAAAAAAATAGCGACTGGTGACGACGGTCGCCGATCGCGTATGATTCAAGAGATCGTCTAATTCTTCTAAAGGAACTAACTGTACAGGAATATGCAGAGCTGCTTGTAATTCTTCCATCATCAGTTGCCCTACGCCAATATCATTGGTGGGAGCCGTGACTAAAACCCGCGCACTACAACGCAAACGCCAATCAACTTCTGCTAAAAATAATTCTCGTGCTTCGTGGAGAGAGCAGCCTTCTTGAATTAATTGATTGACGCTATTTTGGACAATGGATTGAGCTTGGGGATAGGTTTGGATCAGTTCAGATTTATACTTTGTAAACAGTCCTTTCCCTTGCTGCCGCACATAAATTCCCGAACCAGCTTGGGCTTCAACTAGCCCGGTGTCTTCTAATTGGCGATAGACCTTGCTAATGGTATTGCGATGCAAACCGGTTTGCATGGCTAAGGCACGGGTACTCGGCAATTGAGAGCCAGGAGGGTATTGACCAGAGGCGATCGCAAATCGTAATTGATTAAATAACTGATTAGAAGCCGGAATTTCACTCTCTGGCTGGATCTGAAATTTGACCATCTGCCCAGATTTACTCCCACAATGTCACTGATTTCTAGTATATAGCGCTTCTGGGTAATAGCTGGTTGATCTATGGGTAGAGTGGGGAGAAAGTATCAAGTTTTGTTAAGCTATAGAGAAGTCCTATCTGAATTAAAGAAACAATGGATCTATCCACTATTCAAGAAAAAGTCACTATCCTAGAGAGCAAGCGAGAAGCCCTCGTACAGTTACTCGAACAACCGAATCTAGGTAGTCTCCGGTTAGATGTCAATCAAGCCTTGGAAGAGATGGATGACCTAATTGAAGAATTTAAGCAAACCTTTCCCTTGTCATCAAGCGATCGCCCCTAAATCTAAGTCAATACCGGAGTTGGTTACAATAGATCAGATGATTCACGACCTTTAGCTTGTTTAAGATACAGACCTTATGAGTTCTAGTGTTCTGGTAGAAAAGAAAAAACTCGATCGCCCCCCACTGAATATCCATACCCTAGGCGATCGCGTCCTGCGGACGAATGCCAAGCGGATCTCGAAAGTGGATGAGAGCATTCGCCAACTGGCTAAAGAAATGTTACAAACCATGTATAGTTCGGATGGGATCGGCCTGGCAGCTCCCCAAGTAGCGATCGGCAAACAACTGGTGGTGATCGACTGCGATCCGGAAGAGGCAGCCAATATTCCCTTAATCTTAATCAATCCCACCATTAAATCCTACGGTCGCGAACTCTGTACCTATCAAGAAGGATGTCTGAGTGTTCCAGGGGTCTACATGGATCTCCAGCGACCAGATGTAATTCAAGTCAGCTATAAAGACGAATATGGCCGGCCCAAAACCCTCCAAGCTGACGGACTCCTCTCCCGTGCTATTCAGCATGAACTCGATCATCTCCAGGGAGTGATGTTTGTAGACCGCATCGAAAATGCGATCGCTCTCAATGAAGAACTGCAAAAATTTGGTTTTTCCAGTCAAGACGTTAAACCTTACTCCTAGAAATAACCCATGGCTTTAACTCCCAAAAGTGGCTTACTCTTAGCCCTGTGCTGTATTGCGGCGATCGCCGCCACTGGCTGTATCTTTGAACTCTCTTCCGGCACACCCGATCTGGGATTTTCCACGACCCGTATTATCTTAGCTATCGTGCGACCCGTTCAGCCTAAATTGGGTACTTGTACTCAAGGGAAGGCTGGCAAGGTTAAGAAATGTTGCCAAATG